>CAIOHM010000232.1 GCA_903858055.1 uncultured delta proteobacterium | reverse complement strand
GGCCCGCGCGATCCTGCACGCGAAGCGAAGCGTGGTGCGAAGCAAGCGTGGGGCCCCACCGGAGCGAGGAGGCCGCGCCGCCGCCGGGAGCGCGCCGTCTCCGCTCCGTCTCCGCCCGTGCTCGCGGCGTGACGTCAGACCGCTACGCGACGTCGTCGCTCACGGGCAGGTCGAACACGAACGCGCTCCCGACGCCGAGCTCCGATCGCACCGTGATGCGCCCACCGTGCAGCTCGACGAGCTTCTTCGTCACCGCGAGGCCAAGCCCCGTGCCGCCGTAGGTGCGGACCGTGGACCCGTCGCCTTGTTCGAACGACTCGAAGATGCGCTCGCGCAGGTCGGGTGCAATCCCCACACCTGTATCTTCCACGGAAATGATCACGCGAGCGCCCGCGCGCTCGGCGTGCACGACAACGCGCCCGCGCTCGGTGAATTTCACCGCATTCCCGAAGAGGTTCGCGAGCACCTGCTGGAGGCGATTCTCGTCTGCATGAACGAAGAGGCCGAGGGGAATCGCGTTCGCGACCGCGAGCTCCGAGATCTCGGCGAGCGGCGCCACGACGGCGATCGCTAGCTTCACCGCACCACGCAGGTCGACCCGCGAAGGCTGCAGCTCGATCGCGCGGTGATGAAGCTTGGAGAAATCGAGGAGATCGTTGACGAGGGTCGTGAGCCGCTGCCCCGAAGCGACGACGACCTCGAGGCGCTCGCGCGACATTGCCGAGAGCGCAGGCTCCGCGGCGAGCACGGCCTCCGAGAGGCCGAGAATGCAGTGGAGCGGCGTGCGGAGCTCGTGCGACGTGTTCGCGAGGAACTCGTCCTTCAACCGATCGAGACGCCGGATCTCCGAGGTCACACGCTCTTGCTCCGCGAGCGCGCGCTCCGAGGCCTCGCGTGCAACCTGCTCGAGGCGGAGCACTTCGGCGTGAGCGCGTGCGTTGCGCCGCGCGAGGATCATCGCCTGGCAGGAGGTCTCCACGATGAGGCCGATGGGCATCGCACCGATGTCGAAGAGGAAGCTCCAGTCGAGGCGTGTGGTCACGATGTCGCCGACGGCACCAACGGCGACCGCGCTCGCGCCCGCGAGCACGAGCTGCCGCTCGCCCCGCTCGATGCGAGCCCACCCGCCGCGGAGAGCCTCGATGCACACGACGAGCCCCCAGACGCCGAGGACCATGATCAGCGGCACCGCGTAGGGGCGAAGCGTCGGGTACGGTACGCCCAGAAGCGCGACGACCACGCACCCGAGGGCCATCGCGAGCCACGAGAGAAAGCGGGGCGTGCGAAGCGATGCGCCCGCGAGCCAGTGGTAAAAGACGCCCGCCCCGATGCCCATGGCGGGCGCGGTCACGAGCTCGAGGCTTCGGCGCAGGTCGCCCGTATCGAGCCAGAGCGTCGACCAGCCGTTCTGCAGCGACAGGATGCGGAGGGCGCTCGCGCCCGTGAGGAACGCCAGCGCGCGCGAGCCCACGCGCTGGGCTTCGTTTCGCCGAGAGAAGATCTGCTGCGCACACGCGAGGGCGAGCCAACCGGCGAGCAAGAGCGGTGCGACGAGGTGCCGATCGAGGAAGAAGGCGATCGCCTCCGCGTTCCCCCCGAGGATCTCTTTCCCAAAGAGACCGCGGTGAGCGCCCATGGTGACTTCCACGAGAAAGAGCCCCTCACCGCGGAGGACGGCCTCGCTCCGCGCGAACGCGAGCCCGCCATCTTGCACCGAAGCGACGCCGCGAACGAGGCGTGCGCGCTGACGGTTCGCAGATCCCTCGAGGTAGAACGCGTCGCCGCCCGGCAATCGGTAGGCGAGCGTGAGCGCCTCACGGGGATCCGCACCGCCCTTCGGCACGAGGTTCGTCAGCGTCGCCGAGTCGCGGAGTTCGCGAAAGGAAGCCCCTTCGGCTTCACACGCTTCGAGCGGACCTTGGCAGTACGCGTAGGCCCGAGCGTGGGCGACGGGGCCAGACTCCCGCGGTGGCGCGCAGGCGGCAAGGAGGCACGCGAGCGCGGCGATCGACGCGGAAGGCCACGCACATCGTCCGGTCCGTGCCCCACCCGCCATGGGGAGTCGATACGCCGTTGACGTGAAGTTTCAAGGGAAAAGCCCGCGCCAAGCGTCGGACAGCGAAGCGTCTCGAGCCGTGCCCTGCGTCCGGCGCGTGCGACCTCGATCACGGGTGCGCGCGGATGCCATGCTGCAACGAAAAGAGGCCCACCCTCGCGGATGGACCTCTCTTCGCTCGAACGGGAGCGACGGGCTCAGGACCCGCCGCCCAACGTGATCAATGGAACTGGCTCTCTTCCGTCGACTCCTTGAGCGCGAGCGTCGAGGCGTTGCCGCCCGCGATCACCTGCGCGACCTGGTCGAAGTAGCCGGTGCCGACCTCGCGCTGGTGGCGCGTTGCCGAGTAGCCGTTCTTCTCGGCGTCGAACTCGGCCTGCTGGAGGCGCGAGTAGGCCGCCATGCCCTCGTCGCGGTAGCCGCGCGCGAGCTCGTACATGCCGTAGTTGAGGCTGTGGAAGCCCGCGAGCGTGACGAACTGGAACTTGTAGCCCATGGCGCCGAGCTCACGCTGGAACTTGGCGATCGTCGCCTCGTCGAGGTTCTTGCGCCAGTTGAACGAGGGCGAGCAGTTGTAGGCGAGGAGCTTGCCCGGGAACTGCTTGTGGATGCCCTCGGCGAACTGCTTCGCCTGCGCGAGGTCCGGCGTGGAGGTCTCGCACCAGATGACGTCCGCGAAGGGCGCGTACGCGAGGCCGCGCGCGATGGCGGTCTCGGTGCCGCTCTTGATGTGGAAGAAGCCTTCCGACGTGCGCTCGCCCTTCTCGATGAAGGGGCGGTCGCGCTCGTCGATGTCGCTCGTGAGGAGCTTCGCGCTGTCCGCGTCGGTGCGCGCGACGAGGATCGTCGGAACGCCCTCGACGTCGGCCGCGAGACGCGCCGCCGTGAGCGTGCGGATGAAGGCGCCGGTCGGGATGAGGACCTTGCCGCCCATGTGGCCGCACTTCTTCTCCGAAGCGAGCTGGTCTTCGAAGTGAACGCCCGAAGCGCCCGCCTCGATCATGCCCTTCATGAGCTCGTAGGCGTTGAGCGGGCCGCCGAAGCCGGCTTCCGCATCAGCCATGATCGGCGCGAACCAGTCACGCGAGACCTTGCCTTCGGCCTTCTCGATTTGGTCCGCGCGCTGGAGCGAGCGGTTGATCTTGCGCACGACCTCGGGAACCGAGGTCGCCGGGTAGAGCGACTGGTCCGGGTACATCTGCCCCGCGAGGTTCGCGTCCGCCGCGACCTGCCAGCCCGAGAGGTAGATCGCCTTGAGGCCCGCGCGGACCTGCTGCATCGCCTGGTTGCCCGTGAGCGCACCGAGCGCGTGGACGTACGGCTCGTCGTGCATGAGGTTCCAGAGCTTGCGCGCGCCACGGTCCGCGAGCGTGTGTGCAATCTGCACGGAGCCGCGAAGCTTCTCGACATCGGCCTTCGAGTAGGGGCGGGTGATGCCCGCGAAGCGCTTCTCGTTCCAGGCGTTGTCGGATTCGTGGTTGCTCATGACAATCTCCTAACGTGTTTCGGTACTACGGAATGATTCGAACGGATGTTTTCAGCCGGCGAGCGACTTCTCGTTGCCGAGGAGCTGCTCGTAAGCGGGAACGGTGAGGAACTCGGCGAAGGTCGGGCTCAGCGACATGCGCTCGAAGAGCTCCGCGGCCTCGGGGAAGCGACCCTTCGTGTAGCGGTCGTGACCGACTTCGCGCTCGATGACGCCGAGCTCGTCGGCGAGCAGCGTGCGGAAGCGAGCCGCATCGACGACCGACCCGTCGCTGAGCGGTGCGCGGTGGGTGATCCACTGCCAGACCTGGGCGCGCGAGATCTCCGCGGTCGCCGCGTCTTCCATGAGGTTGTAGAGCGGCACGCAGCCCACGCCGCGGAGCCACGCCTCGATGTACTGCACGCCGACGCGAATGTTGTGGCGGAGACCGTGCTCGGTGCGCGTGCCCTCGTGAATGCGAAGCAGGTCGTGACGGCCGATGGCCACGTCCTCACGTAGGCGCTCGATCTGGTTCGGGCCCTTCATGTGCTCGTCGAAGATCGCGCGCGCCACGGGGACGAGGCCCGGGTGAGCGACCCACGTGCCGTCGTGACCGTCCGTCACCTCACGGAGCTTGTCCGCGCGCACCTTCGCCATCGCCTCGTTGTTCGCCGCGTCGTCGCCCTTGATCGGGATGACGGCCGCCATGCCGCCCATCGCGTGCACGCCACGGCGGTGGCAGGTTTGAATGACGAGGAGCGAGTAGGCGCGGAGGAAGGCCTTGTCCATCGAGACCTGGCCGCGGTCCGGCATGACGAAGGTCGGGCTCGCGGACATCTTCTTGATGAACGAGAAGATGTAGTCCCAGCGGCCGCAGTTGAGGCCCGCCGAGTGGTCACGGAGCTCCCAGAGGATCTCGTTGAGCTCGAAGGTCGCCGGAAGCGTCTCGATGAGCACCGTCGCCTTGATCGAGCCGCGCGGCACTTCGAGCGCCTTCTGAGCGAAGACGAAGACGTCGTTCCAGATGCGCGCCTCACGGTGCGACTCGAGCTTCGGCAGGTAGAAGTACGGGCCGGTGCCGCGCGCGAGCGCCTCCTTCGCGTTGTGGAAGAAGTAGAGGCCGAAGTCGAAGAGGCTTCCGGGAACGAACTTCCCGTCGACCTTCACGTGCTTCTCCCAGAGGTGGAGACCGCGCGGGCGCACGAAGAGCACCGCGGTCTTCTCGTTGAGCTTGTAGCTCTTGCCCGAGGCCGCGTCGTCGAAGGCGATGGTCTTGCGCACGGCGTCGCAGAGGTTGATCTGCCCCTGGACCTCGTTGTCCCAGGTGGGCGAGGTCGCGTCTTCGCAGTCCGCCATGAACACGCTCGCGCCGCTGTTGAGCGCGTTGATGATCATTTTCCGGTCGATCGGCCCCGTGATTTCGACACGGCGATCGAGAATGTCGGCGGGAAGCGGCGCGACCTTCCAGTCGCCTTCACGAATGCTCGCGGTCTCCTCGAGGAAATCCGGGAGTTCACCGCGGTCGAAGCGCGCCTGGCGCTCGATGCGCAGCTGAAGCGCCTGCTCGATGCGGGGCGTGAACTGCCGCGCGAGCGCTGCCACGAACGAGAGCGCCTCGTGCGTGAGCACGCGCTCGTAGCCGGCGCGAATCGGGCCGAGAATCTGAACTCCAGGGGGAGTGGCGATCGTTGACATGCGTTTCCTCGGTGCAGTGCGCCATGACCATGACGCAGCGAGAAAACCCAGTCAAGCACGGCCCTTCGTCACTTCAGCAAGCGCAGTCAACGCTTGTATTGACAACCTTGTAATGCTGTCATGTTCGTTGACAAAGGGAGCCGCGCACCATGGCGTCGACGACTGGAAAAACCGGGGAAACACCGAAGTTCGGCTCGCGCGTCCGCTCGCTTCGGCGGCGCGAGGGGCTCAGCCAGGCGCAGCTCGCCGAGCGTCTCGACATCTCTCCGAGCTACTTGAACCTCATCGAGAACGACCGACGGCCGATGCCGGCAACGGTGCTCCTGCGCCTCGTGCAGCTCTTCGGAATCGATCTCTCGAGCTTCGGCAAAGAGGAGGAAGAGCGCCTTGGCGCCGACCTTTTCGAGGTGTTCTCGGACCCGCTCTTCGAGTCGCACGACATCCCTGCGAACGAGGTTCGGGACCTCGCGAACGGCTCGCCCTCGACGGCGCGCGCGATCCTTCACATGTTCCGCGCCTACAAGAGCTCGCGCGAGAACCTCGACGACCTCGCGCAGCGCCTCGCGGCCGGCGACGATCAAGCGGGTGCCGTCACGAGCTTGCCGAGCGAAGAGGTCTCGGACTTCGTGCAAGATGCAGGCAATTATTTTCCGGCCCTCGAGGAGGCTGCGGAGCAGCTTTGGCGCGACGCGAAGCTGACGCGGGACGAACTCGCCGCGGGCCTCGTACGCTGGCTCGAGGGGCGGCTCGCCGTCACGGTGCGCACCACGCGCTGGGAGGCTGATCGCGGCGTACTCCGGCGCTTCGACCCGGAATCCCGCGTGCTCTCGCTCTCGGAGCTCTTGCCCACGCGGTCGCGGAAGTTCCAGCTCGCCCACCAGGTGTGCCTCCTCGAGCACGGCGCGCTGCTCGATCGTCTGGTCGAGAGCTCACGGCTCACGACGAGCGAGTCGCGAGCCCTCGCGCGCGTGGCGCTGGCCAACTACTTCGCGGCCGCGGTCATGATGCCATACGTGCCGTTCCTCACCGCCGCCAAGGAGGAGCGCTACGACGTCGACGTCATCGGACGCCGCTTCCGCACAGGCTTCGAACAGGTCTGCCACCGCCTGACCACGCTGCGACGCCCCGGCGCCGAGGGTGTTCCTTTCCACATGATCCGCCTCGACGTCGCGGGGAACATCTCGAAGCGCTTCAGCGGCTCGGGCATCCGTTTCGCTCGCTACAGCGGAGCGTGTGCGCGCTGGAACATCTTCTCCGCCTTCGCGACGCCGGGCATGGTGCGCATTCAGGTGTCGCGGATGCCGAGCGGAGACGCGTTTTTTTGCATCGCGCGCACGGTGCAGAAGGACTCGGTCGGGTACCACTCGCTCGTGCCCGTGCACGCGATCGGCCTCGGCTGCAGCATCGAGCACGCGCGCGACCTCGTCTATTCGGACGGCATCTCCCTCGACGACCCGAAGGTCGCGACCCCCGTGGGCGTCACGTGCCGCACGTGCGACCGCAGCGACTGCGAGCAGCGCGCCCTACCCTCGCTGCGCAGGCCGCTGCAGGTCGACGAGCACGTGCGCCGGCTTACCGTTTTCGCCGAGGGAGGCCGCGACGGCTGAACGCGTTCGAGCGCAATCGCTGCGCGAGCGCGTCGCCCGGAACCGAGTTACGCTCCCCCTCGCCGCGATGAACGTGCCACCGCTGCCGATCGAGCCACCGCCGTGCCCCTACCGCTTCCCGGATCCGCGGAGCGGCCAGGGACCTCACGGCGTCGTGTGCCTCGGCGGCGACTTCTCCCCGGGCACGCTCCTCGAGGCGTACCGAAAGGGCTTGTTTCCCTGGCCCGCATCGCCCGACACCGTTCCCTGGTGCAGCCCGGATCCGCGCGCCGTCTACCTGCTCGACCAGGAAGATCACCTCTCGAGGAGCCTGCGACGCCGCGTGCGCTCGGGCGAGTTCCGCATCACGGTCGACGCCGCCTTCGACGACGTGCTCCGCGGCTGCGCCAAGCGCGAACAAGGCACGTGGATCTTGCCTGCCTACGTGCGCGGCTTCCGCGAGCTCCACGCACTCGGCTGGTGCCACAGCCTCGAGGTTTGGGACTCGGCTTCCGGTGAGCTCGTCGGCGGGATTTACGGCCTCGCCATTGGCTCCGTCTTCGCGGGCGAGTCGATGTTCCACCGCAAGACCGACGCCTCCAAAGTCGCCTTCTTCGCCCTCATGAGGCACCTGCGCCGCGCGGGCTTTCGCATGGTCGATGTGCAGGTCGAGTCCGAGCACCTCATGTCCCTCGGGTGCGTGACCATTCCGCGCGAGGAGTTCCTCACCGAGCTCGAACGCGGGCTGCGTCGCCGCGTCGTCTTTCCGCGCCAGGTCGACCCCGGCCTGTTCGCCGAGCTCTAACGTAGCGCCGAACGCGCTCGGTCAGGTGCGCGGAGCCTCGAGCGCCTTCACCGCGCCGAGCACGAGGTCGCGCGCAGCCTCCGCCGAAGACGCGCTCGCGAGGATGTGCCCCATCTTTCGGCCGCGGCGCGCGTCGTCTTTTCCGTAGAGAAAGAGGCGAACGCCCGGGAGCGAGAGGAGCCGCTCGAAGGGAGGAACCCCCGCGTGGTCGACCCAGAGATCGCCGAGGAGGTTCGCCATCGCCGTGGGGCGAACGACGTCCGTGGCCCCGAGAGGCAGGTTGCAGACTGCACGCACCGCCTGCTCGAACTGGCTCGTGGCACAGGCGGCTTGCGTGGCGTGGAAGCTGTTGTGCGGGCGCGGGGCGAGCTCGTTCACGAGGAGGCGCCCGTCGCCGGTGACGAAGAACTCGGTCGCCAGCAGGCCCACGCAGCCGATGGCGTCGGCGATGGCGACCGCGATACGCTGCGCCTCTTGGGCGATCTTCGGGTCGATCGCGCCAGGGATGACGTTCCACGCGAGGATGCGGTCGATGTGGTGGTTGTAGCTCGGCGGGTACACGGCCGTGTGCCCGTCGGCGTTGCGCGCCACCATGACGGAGAGCTCGTACTCGAGCGTGAGGGCTTCCTCGGCGACGACCACCTCGGCACCGAGGTATTCCCACGACTTGTTTGCGTCTTCCGCTGTCGTGGTCTCGTATTGACCGCGACCGTCGTAGCCGCCGCGCGCCGCCTTGACGAAGGCCTTGCCCCCGAGGCTCGCGAGGAGCATTCGAAGCTCGTCCGCGCTCGAGGCGAAGCCGTGCGCGCCCTGCGGGAACCCTTGGGATTTCAGCCACGCGCGCTGCTTCGACCGGTCTTGCACGATCGCGAGCACGGCCGAACCGGGCCGGAGCGGAGCGCGACGCTCGACGGCCTCGAGGGCGCCGAGGCCGATCTTCTCGATCTCGAGCGTGACCACCTGCGACTTCGAGGCGAGCCACTCGGCCGCGAGCTCGTCGTCGAAGCGCGCGACCACGTGCTCCTCGACGACGTAGTGCGCGCCGCAATGCGGGTCCGGGTCGAGGCACGCGATGCGGTAGCCGAGGCTCCGCGCCGAGAGGGCCATCATGCGGCCGAGCTGACCGCCACCGAGGATGCCGATGGTCGAACCGGGGAGGACGCGCGCGCTCATGCCAAGGGGGCTTCCTTCAAGACTTCTTCGGTTCGCGCCTCGCGCCACGCGCGCAGCTTCGCGCGGAGCTCGGGGCGCGTGGTCGAGACGATCTGCGCCGCCAAAAGGCCCGCGTTCACGGCACCGGGTTTGCCGATGGCGAGCGTTCCCACGGGCACGCCGCGCGGCATTTGGACGATGCTGAGGATCGAGTCGACGCCGTTGAGCAGCGTGGCCGGCACGGGCACGCCGAGCACGGGCACGAGGGTCTTCGCGGCGATCATGCCCGGCAAGTGCGCGGCCCCGCCGGCCCCTGCGATGATGACCTCGAGGCCGCGCGACTCGGCCTCCTCGGCGTAGCGGAACATGGCGTCGGGCGTGCGGTGCGCCGACACGATGCGCGCCTCGTGCGGGACGCCAAACTCCTTCAGCACCTCGACTGCGTGCTGCATGAACTCCCAATCGGTCTTGCTCCCCATGACGACGCCCACGATGGGCTGCGAAGCGGGTGCGGCGTGGTCGCTCATGACGGGGACTCCGAGGTCAGCGGGGAGAAGGAGAGAACATCGAATCGGTACGAGCTGGCAAGCGCTGCCGCGCGAACCTGCGCTGCGTCGAGCGTGAGTTCGGGCAGCACGATGGGCCACGCACGCGGGGCTTCGCTCGGCAGGGCGGCCTTCGCGGCTCCCTCGGCGGCGGGCTCCGCCTCGGGCTGGGGCTCGAGCTCGAGCGCGCGCCCGGCCTCGACCTCGGCAACGGCTTCGCTCGCGGCCTTCGGCGTCGCGTCTGGGGCGACCTCGGGGGGCACGGCGCCTGGCGCAGGCACGACGACCGTGGCCACGGCGACGTTCGAAGGATCGTCGACGAGGGGCGGCGGCGGGAGCATCGAGGCCGCACTCGCAAACACGGGCGCTTCCTCGCTCCGCGCGAACGCGAGCACGCGCGCGCTCTCCTCGAGCCAGACGAGCAAGCTCTCGAGCGCTTCGGCGCGCATCCACGTGCCACCGACGGCCTCGTGCACGCCGAGGAGTTCGCGGAGCGACGCGTCGTCCTCGAGGGCAACCACGGCTTCGGCGAGCGACGCGCGGCTCAAGAGCTCACCACCCACGGCCACGAGCTTCGCGAGCAGCGCCGCCTCTCCGGCTCCAACGCCGAGCTTGTCGAAGGCGCGGCGCCAACCGTGCTCCACGCTCACGCGCATGAGCGGCTCGCGTCGCGCAAGCCGCTCCGCTGCCAGGCAGGCCAGCACAACCCAACCATCGACGGACCCGCCGAACGACGAGACGAGCACGTGCTGAAGGTGGGTCACGGACTCCTTCTCGGCGAGCGCCTCGGCGACGCGCGCCTTCAGGAACGCGACCGCGCTCCCCCAACGCGCGGCGAGTTCGCGCGCGCTGCGGTCGGCGGGGTCTGCATCGATCCAGCGAAGGAAGGCCGTCTCCATGGCACGCATGGCAGGAGCCTCGAGCTTCGGCGCCTCGCCACGCGCAAGGCCGCGCGCGAGCGGCCAGCGGAACAGGGTCTCGAGCACGAGGGCGCTGCGGCTCGCCTCGTCGCGCGAGACCAAACCCGAGAGCGCGTCTTCGATGGAGGGCACGCCACGATCTCCGATCATCCGGTAGAGCTTTCCGTAAGGTGCCGCGAGACTCTCTTCGACCTCTTCGAAACCCGTGAGCACGCGCGCTTCGTAGGGGCCGAGCTCGACGCGGAAGCCCTCGCTCCAGAGGAGCTCGACCGGACGCACGTAGCGAAGCCCGCTTTCGAGATCACGAAACACCAGGAAACGGCCTGGCCGGCGCGAGAGCCCGAGGAACTCAGCGACGCCTTCGGTGACGAGACCCTCGTCGGCCACGCGGAACGGCGAACAGGCGTCGAGGAAGCCACGCGCGTGGGCCGCACGGTTGTGGAAGAGCACGAGCGCACGCTCGCGGCCTTGACGGTTACCATAGGCGATGACGTCGTCGTCGACGGGCCCCTCGGGTCGTCGCACGTCGAAGAGGCGGAAGTTCTTGGCTTCCGAGTACAGATCGCGGCGCTTCAGGATCGGGACGATCCAGCGCTCGTGGCGCGCGACGACCCACGCGTCGTCGTCTTCCTGAAGCCGCGGCCGCGCGAACTCCATGCCGTACTTCTCGCGGTTTCCCTCGAACTGGCCATGGCCGAAGAGCGGCAGCCCGGGCATGGTGGCGAGGAGCGTGCACGCACCGAAGTACTTGTCTCCCGTACCGAACGCCTCCGCGGCGGTGGCTTCGTCGGGGTTGTTCATGAAGTTGACGTAGCGCTCGAGGATCTTCGGGTTGAACTCGATGGCCTGCTTGATCATGAAGCGGAACTCGCGGTTCCGCTCGCGCTCGAGCATGTTGAGGAACGCCGAGTTGTAGACGCGGTGCATGCCGAGCGTGCGGACGAAGTAGCTCTCCATGAGCCAGAAGGCTTCGGCGAGGAGGAGCGTGTCGGGCGCTTCGACGGCGACGCGATCGACGACCTCGCGCCAGAACTCTTCGGGCATGAGCTCGTCGAACTCTTCCTTCGTCACCGCGAAGCGCGAGCGCGAAGGGATCGACCCGCCCTTGCCGGGCTCCGGGTACCAGAGGCGCTGCACGTGGCGCTTCGCGAGGACCATCGCGGCGTCGAAGCGGATGATCGGGAACTGCTTCGCGATGCCGATGATCACGCGGATGACGTGCTCGCGCACCTCGCGCTTCGCGAAGTCGAGCTGCGCCGTGTCGTTCCACGGAACGCTCGTGCCGTCGTTGCCGTGGTACACGAAGAGCGGCTCCCCGGTGCTCGCGTCCGTGCGCTGAAAGACGACCGCCGCGTCGCTGCGGTCCCAGTAGCCGTCTTCGAGCTTCACGGCGTAGCGCTCGTCGCTCGCCAGGTTTTCGCCCGTGAAGCGGTAGTTCGGGAAGGGCGGCTCGTTCGTCGTGAGGAACCACTCGGGGTGGTCGCGCAGCCAGCTCGAGTCGATGCCCATGTGGTTCGGCACCATGTCGGCCGCGAGGCGCAGGCCCGCGCGCTTCGCCTTCGCGCGGAGCGTGTCGAGCGCCGCTTGCCCACCGAGCTCGGGCGCGATCACGTAGTCGTCGAGCGAGTACGCGCTAGCGATGACGTCGCGCATGCCCGTGAGCTCCTTGATGCGCTTCGAGGCGTGGCTTCGCTTCCACAAGCCGATCAGCCAGAGCCCCGTGAAGCCGCGCGACGCGATGCGCTCGAGCTCTTCGTCGGGGATCGCGTCGAGCGTGCGGATCTCGCGGCCGTAGCGCTGCGAGAGCTGGTGCAGCCACACGTAGGTGCTCTTCGCGAGGAGCACGAGGTGGGGCATCCAGTCTTCGTCTTCGCTGAACTGCTCGGGCGCCTCGAAGGGATCGTCGAGCGAGGCGCGCTCACGCTCCGCGAGCGGCTCGTCGGCGACACCGGGCGCACCTTCGTACACGGGCGGGGCTTCGACCTCGTCGCCCTTGCCCCCCGCGAAGTTCCCGTGGATGCGCTCGAAGTAGGCGTGCTCTTCGTGCGCCGCGTCGCTCAAGGCGAGCAGCAAGCGCGCCGGCGCCAAGGGCTTCTGAGGCAAGAGCTCCGCCGCCGCACCGAGGCCGAAGGCGCGCCAATCCACGGCGATCGTGCGCCCCGCGAGGAGCGGCCCCCAGAGCTCGTAGGCGCGCGCGAGCTGCGCGTGCACGTCGACGCCCGCGCGGAGCGGTGCGAGGAGCACGTCGAGCAGCGAGGGTTCTTCCGCCTCGGTCCCTTCGAGGTCGACGCCGGTCGCCTTCGCGCGCACCGCACGAAGCCCGCTCTCGACGGCGCGCTTCGCTTGCGCGTAGGCAGGCACCGCCGCGAGGTCGTCGTCGGCGAGCACGGGCCGGAGCGGCTCGTACGCTGGGTTCTGCGCCGCGAGGCCGTGGAGCAGGAGCTCTTCCGCGAGCCAGCTTCGGCCCGAGCGGCCCTCGACCACGTGCGCGAACCAGCTGTCGAGATCATGATCGCCCGCATGAACGGGCGGCGGGGGAAATGCGGCGGCGAAGGTTCGAAGCGCCTCGTCACTCGCGCGGCGGTCCCTTCCAAGCGCCGCGTCGAGGGCGGATTCCGCGTCGAAAACCCCGCGCACACGCAGCGTTGCCAGCGCCTGGTGAGCGAGCTCGTGCAGCACCGCGAGCGCGACCACCGTCACCGCCGTGGTCGCGACACCGCCGCGCTGCGCGAGCAGGTCGACCACGCGCTGGGCGTCGGTGACGGAGGCGAACACGACGTCGCCGCGCACACCAAAACGCAACGCCCCAAGCTCCGCGAGCGCCTCGCGGCGCACATGGAAGAACGCCGAGAGCGACGGTACGGAGGCGCTCATGGGGGCAGACGACATGGCTCCGGTCGCTACCATGCGTGCGTGCGGGGGGAAGGGGGCGAAACGAGGCGATTCGCAAGAAAAAAGCCCGAGGAGAGCACGCGCTCACCTCGGGCTCTCGCGCGCGGCGCGTTCGTCACCGACCGACGCGGCGGCGACGAACGGCGAGGCCCACGAAGCCGGCGAGCGCGACCCACGCGAGGCCTGCATTTCCGGACCGGGAGGTGCCCACGACCGCACAGCCGCAGCCCTTGCCTTCCTCCTCGCCGAAGGTCTGCTCCGCGGGGACCGTGCCAGCGTCGGTCTTCGTGCCTGCGTCCGCGGGAGGCGTCCCGGCATCGGCCACCGGAGCGCCCGCATCCCGCGCACCGGCGTCGACCACGGGGTTCCCGGCGTCCGTCACGGGCGGCGTTCCCGCATCGCGAGGCCCGGCGTCCACGACCGGCGTGCCCGCGTCGACCACGGGCGCGCCCGCGTCCACCGGGCCGGGAGCACCTTGGGCATTCTCTGCACCCGGCGTGAGCGCCGCGCCCGCGGGCATGTTCGCCGTGGCGTTGCTTGCATCGTACACGAGGTTGCTGCTGACGCCCGAGATGGTCGCGCCGAACCAGGCGTTCGCCGCGCTGCGCGAGGTGTTGCCGACGAGACGCGAGATGCCGCCCGGCTGTGGACCAGCCGCCGTCGACACCACGGGGCCGTGGGGCTTGTCGGCGCTGCCGCCGTCGGTGAGCGAGACGGCGTCCACGACCACCGCGCCCGCGGGGAGGTCGAGCGTCCCGTCGTCGTTCGTGTCGTAGTCCGTGCCCTGAACGAGCGAGGCGCCGCGGACGAGCATGAAGGTGCCCGTGCCGTTCTCGAGGCCGCCGTTGGTGGCGTCGAAGGCGTTGTCCGAGCGGAGCGTGCAGCCTGCGGGCAGCGTGTGACCTTGGAGGTTCGACTTCGCGACGAGGAAGCCCGCCGTCCCGAGCACGTCGCCCGTGAGCGGGATCACGAGCTTCGCGATGCCGATCTGGGTCGAGTCGCCGTCGATGTACACGATCTGGAAGCCGCTCACGCTGGCGCTCGGCGCGCCCTTGATCTCGATGTATTCCCAGGGGCCGTCGGTGCTCGCCGGGTTCAGCAGGATCTCGTTCAGGTACGGGTCCGTCGCGCCAGGAGGGTAGCTCGCGTCGACAGGCGTGGACCCCGCATCGACAGGCGCCGGGCCCGCATCGACGGCGGTGCTTGCATCTTGCACGGAACCTGAATCGACGGGGACGCTCGCGTCGGTCGCCGTGCCGCCGTCGACGACGAGAGGCTTGGGCAGATTGGGCGCGCCTGGCGTGATGGCGCCGCTCGCCGGCATGATCGCCGTGCGCGTGGTCGTCGAGTACGTCAGCTCGGTGCTGAGCGAGCCCGAGATCCCGCCGCCGTACCAGGCGCTGCCCGAGAGCGCCGTGTCGTCGTCGAGGAAGCGCGAGACCGCCGCCGACGACGTGCTCACGGGGCCGACGACGGGGCCGTAGGTGCGGTCCGTGGCGCCGTTGTCGGTGATCGCGACCGCGTCGACGAGGACGGCGTTCGCGGGCAGATCGAGCACGCCGTCGTCGTTCGTGTCGTAGTCGGTGCCCTGGGCGAGCGTCGCGCCCTTGACGAGGATGATCGTGCCCGTGCCGTTCTGGAGCAGACCCGACGAGGCGTCGAAGCCGGGGTCGTTCTGAAAGCCCGTCGCTGCAGGCAGCGGGTGCCCCGAGGCCGAACGCAACATGAAGAGGCCGTTCGAGCCGACGACCGCGCCCGCACCTGCGTCGACGCAAGCCCCGTTGCCGCCGCCGCCCGTGAGCGAGAAGACGGCGATCGCGTTGCCGAGCTGCGTCCCGCTGTCACCCTTGATGTACGCGAGCTGATAGCCCGCGAGGCTCGTGCACGGCTCGCCCTTGATTTCGATCGACTCGTAAAACGTGTCGGTGCTCGGCGTGTTGAAGACCACCTCGTTGAGGACCGGGTCGACGAGGAGCGCCTGCGCCGCCGTGCCGAATTCCGCGGTCGTCGAGGGGGAGCTGCAGCCAAACGCCGCGACGAGGGAAGAGACCGCCACCAGGGAGAGGACACGGGTGCTTCGCATGCCCAGGGCGGTAGCAAACGCCGGGGCCCCTTGTGCGACGAATTCGCACCACGATGCGCGGCGCGTGCGCCCGCCATGGTGAGCAAAACCCTTGGGTTTAGCGACGATGCCGCTCGTAGAGGCCGTCGCGCCAGCTCAGCAGCTTGGCGAAACGTTCCGCCAGGGCGGCATCATGAAGCGACTGGCGGGTGGCGGGCCCAAGCTCCAGGAAAGGCGCGCCCACGGGGGCGACGTAGTGAAGCGCTCCCGCCATGGCGATGTCCGCGTAGGAGAACTCGCCGAGCACGTGAGGTCCCCGCGCCACCGCCGCCTCGAGGGCTTCGAGTTCCTCGACGAGCGCCGCTTGCGCCTGCGCCGTGCTCGCCGCCGTCGCGCGGTACTTGCGGCCGAGGAACGCGAAGGTCTGCTCGACCACGGGCACCGAAAGATCGCGAAGCGCCTCGGGCACGAAGTGCGGCACGAGCTCGCGGAGCGCGTCTTGGTCGCCCTCGATGCGTGCAAAGTGCAGCGTTCGACCGGCGTTCAATGCGCGCATGGCACGGTCGTTCCAGGGGACGACGTCGCCGTTCGGGCCGCCGGGGAAGAGCGACGCCCCGTGCCCCACGAGCTCCGCGTGGCGCGCGATGTCGAGCGAGTCCGCGAGCACGGTCTTTCCGTCGATGAGGGTCGGCGCGGAAACTCGAGCGAACATCTTGCTCGTCGCCAAGCGGAGCTGCACCTCGGCGACCAAGGGGAGGTACTCCGCGCGCCGACACTCGACGCGGTGGTGATCGAGGGCCCAGCGCGCGAGCTCGGACCAGGGCGAGACTTGAATCGAGTAGAAGACGCGCATACGCTGTATTTACTCCGTCATGTTTTCGTGCGCGAGACGCTCGTCGTCGGCGTCTTCCGCGAGACCTGCCCAGTAATCGGCCCAGTCGCCCCCGTGGAGACCCACCGCCTCCGCGGCCGTGAGCGTAGCTCGGCAGAGCGTGAGCGCGTGGTCGTCGAGCGCCTTGCGAAGTCCCCGGATTTCCATCTCGAGGAGCTCGCCCTCCCCCTCGGCGTGGGCGCGCCACTCGTCGAGCGTCGCTTGCGCTTCCGCGACCATGCGCATGAGGGCGCGATCGACGCGAACCCCGCGGGCCCCGTCGCCGAGGAGCGCGTCGAGGATCGCCGGGTGCTCGAGGCGGCGCACTTCCCGCATCAAGAGGCGCGTCGTCCGGTCACCGACGCCGAAGAGGCGCCCCGCTTCGTAGACGAGCAACGCGAGCTCTCCGCTGAGACGCACGAGCTCACGCTCGAAGAGCGGCACGGTGACGCGGCTCGCAAGCTCGGGGAGGGGCTCGTCTTCGATGGGGTCCACGCCGTACGCAGCGACCACGAGGCTCTCGAGGCCGGGCCTCACCTCCTCCCGCGAGGCCTCCGCTGCGACGTCGTCGACGGACGCCGCGCTCGCAGGGGCCGAGGCCGGGGAGCTCTCAGCGGACGAGACGACGTCCTGGTCGCTGTCGTCTTCGCTTGGAAGAACCCTCGCGACGGCGTCGTCGGTCCGCGCGGGCGCGGCGGCTTCGAAGGCAGGCCCTTCGCTCGCCGCTTCGTCGACGGCAGGCTCGAGCTCGTGCGGGTGCGGGAGGGTCCACGCGCCGCGCTCGGACTCCGGAAGCGGAGGGGGTGCGGCGACGGCCCGCAGGGGCGGAGGCGTCGTCCACGTGGGGAGCGGCGGCGGCGGGAGCGGCGGCGGCGACGACGGAAGGTTATCGTAAGGCGGAACACATCCGTCGTAATACGAGGCGGAGCGCACCTGGAACGGCCAGCTCACGGCGAGGTATTCGACCGCGCGCGGCCCCTTCAGGCGACCGATCGACGGCGGCGGGAGCGCGCACGCCTCCGCGAGCAGGTCGATGGTCTCCCGCAGCGCCGTCAGCTCCGACCCCACGCGACGAGCTTGCCCGCGCGCGAGGAGACCGAGGACGACGTCCCCCAAGAATCGAAGGCGCCCCGCCGCACTCTGCGGTCGCCCCGAGAACAGCGGGTGCGTCCCGTCGAAGAGGCGGGCGTCGACGAGGCCCTGTCCGAGGTCGTCGATGCGCGAGAGGTGCCCCACGAGCTCGCTCGGGTGTGCGGGCACGAGCTCGATGGACGCGCCGTCGAGCACGTCGACGGTGCTGGCCCACCCCTCGCGTAGCGACTCGAGCAGCGCGGACGGGTACCGCAAGATCGCGGGGTCGTCGTCGAGCAGGGAGACCGGGTCGAACACGGGCACACGCCACGGTTACCACGTTGCGCTGCACGCGACCCCAAAAGGAAAAACGCAGGGCCGAAACCCTGCGTCTTTCATGCGCTGGCGCGTTTCCCGCTCAGGGGCACTTGAACGCGGCGAGCGTGTCCGGGACCGGGGTGAATTGTGCGCCCGGCGCGGCCGGCAGAAAGAGGCACACGTTGCTGTCCCCGTACGGCAGGTTCAGGAAGCTCGTCTCCGCGTTGATGATCGCGCAGAAGCCCTTCTTGATGTCCGTGGCGTAGCCCTTGATCGAGATGTCGGTGATGTCGGCTTCGGCGCCGAGCGTGTTCGTGTCGCCCGCGAGCTTCTTGCCCGCCGCGTCCGTCTTGATCTCGAAGGCCGCGTCGCCCGCCGCGACCGGCGAGGACCCCTTGTACTCACCGGAGTCGACCGAGATCGCGCCGATGTCGTAGTTGAGCTCTCCGCTCGCCTGCTTCGCCTTGATGGGCTTCAGCACGACGTCGAGCGTGCCGCCCGCGCCACTCGCGGCGGGAACGAACTTCACGGCCGTGTTGAAGCGCAGCGTCTTCGTCGGGTCCGTCGGGTACAGCGACTTGATGTGGCAGAGGCCGATGTACGTACCCGTGACTTCTTCCGTCGGGATCGATGCCTCGGGCGGCGGCCCGGTGTCCGGGCGGTAGTTCGCGCTCGCGTCGCGCAGGTCCGTCGTCTTGTCTCGGAAGTCGTCGTAGTCCTTCTGCGCGTCCGCGCAGGCGACCGACAGGAGGAGCGTGCCAACCGCAATCGCACGAATCACGAGCGAGGAGTTTCCATTCCGCATGCGCTCATGATTCATTGGGTTGGTTCCTGGTGGCAAGTAATTACGCCGCACCGAAGGCGAAGACTGCCATGCATCGAGAAAACCCGTCGAAGGAGAGCCATCGCATGTCCCAACGTCGCACCCGCCTCGCAGCCCTGTTCGGCATTTCCGCCGCGCTCGTCGCCTCGAGCGCCGGAGCCACCGGCTACCTCGTGGCCCGCTACGGCGCCGACCACGGTCAGCCTGCGATCGGCAACGCGTACGCGGTCTACTTCAACCCCGCGGCCATGGGCGGCGCCACCGGTTCTTCGCTCGCGATCGACGCGGCGATCCTGTTCCGCCAGGCGACCTACAACCGCACCACGGACGCGCTCACCCCGAGCTCGGGCACGGTCGACAAGTACTGCGAGAACCTCTCGGCCCAGGCCTGTGCAGAATACAAGGCTTCGAACACCGGCGAATCGAAGCTCAGCAACGTCAGCGCGCTCCCCTACCTCGGCTACATCACCGACTTCGGCGGCACGAACTTCCGCCTCGGCGCCGCGGCCTACGTTCCGTTCGGTGGCTCGGCCGAGTGGGCGCGCAACACGTACTACGACGGCAGCGCGATCACCCCGGGCGGCTTCGACGGCCCGCAGCGCTGGGCGACCATCAGCGGAAAGATCCAAGCCCTCTACGCGACGCTCGCGGGCAGCTACACCATTCCCGATACGCGCCTCTCGATCGGCGTGAACGCCAGCTTCATCTCGCAGTCGGTGCAAACCGTTCGCGCGCGCAACACCGATGGCAGCGACGACACGCGCGCCACCGACGCCGATCGCTTCGCGGAGGGCCGCTCGCTCCTCGACGTGAAGGGCACGACCTTCGGCGCCGCCGTCGGCGTCTACTGGGAGCCCCTCGCGGACCGTTCCGTCACGGTCGGTGCAAGCTACACGAGTCAGCCGGGCTTCGGCGAGAACCGCCTCAAGGGCGACCTCTACTTCACGCCGGGCTACTCGGTCGCGGAGACCACGCCCACCGGCAAGGTCGACCTGCTCCAGTCCTTCCCCGCCATCTGGCGCTTGGGCGGCACGTGGAAGCTCGATCACGACCGCAAGTGGGAGCTCCGCGCGGACGCCGTCATGGCGCAGTGGTCGGTCTTCGACAAGCAGTGCATCGTCAAGGAAGGCCAGAACTGCGAGCTCAACGCCGACGGCAGCCAGAAGGCGACCGGCGTCGTCGTCAACATCCCACGCAACTGGAAGAACGCCTTCGGCGTCCGCGTCGGCGGGGCGCACTACCTGAACAAGGACGTCGAGCTCTTCGGAAGCGTCGGCTACACGACCCCCGCGGCGCCCTCGAGCACGGTCGACGCGAGCACCGTCGACAGCGTTCGCTACACGGGCACCTTCGGCACGAAGCTCGGCATCACCGACAACCTCGCGCTCGCGGGCAGCGCCGCCGTCGTCTACTTCACGCCGCTCACGGTCACCGACAGCATCTATGGTCAGCAGAAGGGCGAGTCGAAGTCGCCGAGCGCCAACGGGGACTACACGTCGATCGTCGGCATCGTCGACGTGAACGCGGTCTACACGTTCTGATCGCCTGCGCGATCGCACGACCCGAAGCGAGCGGCCTGCCCCTGTGGTAGGCCGCTTTTTCGTGCACGCCGACTCGTTCCCTCTCTTCGCCACCGCCGCCAAGGGCACCGAAGGTCTCTTGCGGGACGAACTCCGCGAGCGCCGCTTTCGTGGCGTGAAGGCCACGCGCGGCGGCGTTCACTTCGAGGGGTCGCTGCGCGAGGCCCTGCGTGCGTGCCTGGAGCTCCGCATCGCGCAGCGGGTGCTCGTCGAGCTCGCCTCGTTCCCCTGCGACTCTGCCGACGAGCTCTACGAGGGCGTGAAGGCGTTCCCCTGGGCATCGTTCACCTCGTCGCGGCACACGGTGGCCGTGCGCGTCGAGGGTCGTGCAACCGGCGTCGTGCACACGGTCTTCGCGGCGCAGAAGGTCAAAGACGCGATCTGCGACTCGCTCCGCGCGCGCTACGGCGAGCGCCCCAACGTCGATCGCGACGACCCGGACCTCCCCATCTTCGTCTTGCTCAAGAACGGCGAGGCCACGGTCTACGCCGACGCGAGCGGTGAGCCCCTCTTCAAGCGCGGCTACCGCCTCGAGCACCTCGAGGCTCCCCTGAAGGAGACGCTCGCCGCCGCGATCGTGCGCTGGAGCGGGTGGCGCGGCGACGGGGACTTCGTGGACCCCATGTGCGGCAGCGGCACGATCGCCATCGAGGCGGCCATGCTCGCGCAACAGATCGCGCCGGGGCTCGATCGCGGGCGCTTCGCGGTCGAGCGTTTTGCGGCGTTTTCCGACGCTGACCGCAGCAGCGCGAGCGAGCTCCGCGATCGCCTGGAAGGTGAAGTTCGGCCGCCTGGCGAAGGGCGCGTCCTCGTCGCCGACGCCGACCCCGAGGCATGCCGCATCGCGCGCGCCAACGCCGAGCGGGCCGACGTGAAGCTGCTCGTGCGCGAAGCCTTCCTCGACGAGCTCTCGCTCACGCGCGACGACGCGACGATCGTCACGAACCCTCCCTACGGCGAACGCCTCGAGCTCGGGCGTGACCTCGAGCGCGGACTGCGGCACCTCATGACCCTCCGCTGCCGCTCCGTGCATCTCCTCGCGGGTTCGGAGTCCGTCGCGCAAGCCCTCGGCGAACGGCCCACGCGCTGGCTCGACCTGGCCAACGGCGATCTGCCCGTGCGCTTGCTTTCGTTCGAATGACGGCGCCACGAAAAGCGAAGACCCCGGCGCGGAGCCGAGGTCTTCGTTTGGAGCCGGTCTGGGCTCAGTAGAAGCTCATGAGCTGGTCGGTGAACGTCCATCCGCTCGTCAGGTTCGTGAACGTGATGGTGCCCGAGCTTGGGAGCGCCGAGCCGAAGTCGATGGCGATGAAGGGCTCGCTCGCCGTGAAGCTGTAGCCGCCCCACGCCCCGAAGGAGATCGTCGCGCCAAGATCCGCGGACGGGTTCGCGAGGTCGAGGTACACCGAGCTCGAGAACGTGCCGCACAGGTCGCACCCGCCCGAGACAGGCATCGGACGCGCCGCGGGACGCAGCATCGGGTTCGACACCGTCGACGACGACAGCGCGACACCCTCGGGCGCGGGAACGAACCCGGCGCCGAGGTTTGCGGGGTTCACGGTCACGGACACCTTCTTCGCCGAGAGGGCGCGCATCGTCGCCGAGCACGTGCCTCCGAGACCGAGGACCTTGCTCGCGCTCTCGCAGAGCGAGAGGCGACGAACCTCACAAGAGCCCGAGTAGCTGCAGGCGGTGGCCGTACGGCCGAGCGACACGCTGCCCGCGTACATCGCCGCCACGACGTCGTGGCCCGACGACGAAGGACGGAACGACCAGCTGTAGGCGGCGATCGCCGACGCCACGGCGGTCGACATCGACGTACCGGTCATCACGCCCGTATGCCCACCCAGTGCAGAGGCCCGGCCCACGCTCACGGCGTCGCCGTAGGCCGCGAGACGCGGGAGACCGAGCGCGCGCGCGTTGTAGATGTCTGCGTCGGCGGCGTCGAGACCGCCCACCGCGTACACGAGGCGCGCAGCGGTCGTGGCGGGAGCGACCGCCGGGTACCCGAAGCCCGCCAGCTTGCACTGCTGCGCCGTCGGCGCGGGGATCGACTCGAACGCGGCCGGGTACATGAGGGTCTTCGTCGCGCCTGCCCCTTCGGAGGCGTTGCCCGCCGCGGCGAAGATGATCGCGCCGGCGCAGGAGGCGTACTGGAGCGCGTGGAAGACCGAGCGCTGAGGCACGTTCGTGATGTTCGTCGCGAGGAACGTGGAGAGCGGAGCGGTGGCGGTGTTGGTCGACAGGCCGAGGTAGCTCGCGGGCTCCCAGCCGAGCGAGAGGTTCAAGACGAGCGGTCGCTTCACGCTATCGCGTGCAGTCTGCACACGCCATGCATCCACCGCGCGAACGATCGCTTCGGCAACATCGCTCGTGTAGCCGTAGTAGCCGCCGTCGGCCGAGATGGCGCCGTTCGCGCCCCGCGGGAGGCCCGTCGTCGACAGCACGTGGAGGGCTCCCGACGAGCCGCCGATTTCGCGCACCACGCGCCCGACGACCTCACCGTGTTCGTACGAGCCCGTGGAAGCCTCGCCGGTTGCCGTCTCCTGGCGCGCGCTGTCGACGACCGCGACGAACGCCGCCCGAGCCGTGGACTGCACGGGAGCACCGGCCACGCCGGCCATCTTGAGCGTCGCGCTGCGGAGCGTTGCCCACGACGCATCGACGAGCGCGACCGAGGACACGGGCGCGAGCGCCGCGGTGACAGGCAGGTCCGCGTACTGTTGGCGTCCCGTCGACGTGAGCACGCTCGTCGGGAAGCCCGTGACGACCTGCGGCGTCGTCGTCCCCGTCCACTCGAGGCGGCAGTATTCGGCGAGCGCCCCCGTGGCCTTCGTGTACTTCGAGGCGACCCAGGTGCCCGTGGTGCCGCGCAGCGACGTGCAGTTCGGGAACACCGACGACGGGAACACGTAGAGACGCTCCGGCTTGCTCACCGAGACGGTGCTCGAGGCGAGCGGGGACGTTGCGCCCGTCGTCGACGTACCCGCGAGGGTCGCGGTGAGGTCCGCCTCGTCGGAGGCCACGTCTTGGTCGGGAGCGGCGCCGCAACCGAGGGCGAACGCGGAGAGGGCGAGGGCAGCGAGGACGAAGGTCGACTTCATGGTGGTTTCTCAAGGGGGCTTACGTGGGCCGCACGCCGAATCTGACGACTCGTGATTCCCCGACCACGCTTATGCGCGAGCGCCCCTCGCGCCGCACGTCACCGAACGGATGACAAACCTCGAAATGCACGAAAGCCCAGGCCGTGACCCGGGCTCTCGTGGGTGCGAACGAAGATTTTCAGAAGAAGAAGGCGAGCTGTTGCGTCGAGGTCCAGCCTGCCAGGGGGTCCGAGAAGGTGATGGTCCCGCTCGTGGGGGCCGTGGACGACGACCCGAGAAAGAGCTGCATGTACTCCGTGCTCGGGGCGAAGCTCATGCCCACGCCGGTGTCGAAGGTGATGCTCGCGGCGATCGACGACGAGGGGTACGAAAAGTCGAAGTACGCCGTCGTGCCATAGAAGCCGCAGAGGTCGCAGCCGCCCGAGACGGGCATCGGCTTGACGGTCGGGTTCACCGCTTCGTTCACGAGCACGGGCGAAGGCGCTGCGTAGGCCGACGCCGCCGCCTCGGTGAACGCGATGCCGAGCGCCGTGGGGTTCACGGCCGTCTTGACCGCGCTGCCCGTGAACGCGCCGGAGACCGTGCACGAAGACGCGAGCAGGCTCAGCTTGGAGACGACGCTGCACACGGAGACGCGGCGCGTGTTGCACATGCCGAGGGAGCAATCCTTCGCGGGACGCGAGAGGCCGACGGCGCTCTCGTAGAGCGCTTGAGCGACGTCATGCGACGAGGTCGTGGGAGCGAAGGACCACGCGAGCGAAGCGGCGCCCGAGGCGACCGCCGTCGCGATGGACGACCCCGTCATGACGCCCGTATGCGACACGGTGGTGGCCGACGCGCGCGCGACCGAAACCGCGTGACCGTAGGCGACGAGGCGGGGCACGCCCGTCGGACGCGCGTTGAAGACCTCGGCGTCCGCGCCGTCGACGGCGCCGACGGCGTACACGAGGCGGGGACTCGTGTTGGCGCGGGGCGCGGGGCGGAAGGAGGGACCGAAGCCGAACTGCTCGCATCGCGCCGAAGTGGGCGCAGGCACGGACTCCCACGCTGCAGGGAGGGTCATCGTCTTCGTCGCGCTCGGCCCCTGGCTCACGTTGCCTGCGGCGGCGAGCACGAGCGCGCCCGCGCAGTTCGCGTACTCGATCGCCGCGAAGACGCTCTGTTGCGGGATGCTCGACACGCTCGCGGCGCCGTAGCCGGTCAGGAGCGCGGTCGAACCGCTGATGGCGCTTCCGAAGTAGTGGGCAGGCTCCCAGCCGAGCGAGAGGTTGACGACGAGCGGCCGCCGGATGCCGTCGTTCGCCGTGCGCGCGAGCCATGCGTCGACCGCACGGACGATGGCGAGCGAGGTGTCGCTGGTGAAGCCGAAGTACCCGCCCTTGAGGTCGATCCGACCGCTGGCGTTGCGCGGGAGTGCGAGCGTCGAAAGCACGCCGACCGTGTTGCGCGACTCCTCACGCACGACGCGGCCGACGACCTCGCCGTGCTCGTAGGTGCCCGTGCTCGCTTCGTTGCTCGAGGTCTCTTGGCGAGCCGAGTCGACGACGGCGACGAACGACTTCGGCGCGCCCGCGGGGACCGGCACCGACGTCGCGTTCGCGTACTTCAGGAAGGCCGAGCGCAGCTGCGTCCAGGTCGCGTCGACGAGGGGCGTACCCGAGGGCGCAACGACGGGGAGGTCGCCGTACTTCTTGCGTGCGGTCGAGGTCTCCGTCACGCCGCTCGGCAGG
>CAIOHM010000231.1 GCA_903858055.1 uncultured delta proteobacterium | reverse complement strand
GCGAGGGCGGCGACGCCGCCGAGGAAGACGCCCGCGCCGGCGACGGTCGCGAGGCTCTTCACCTTCGCGTAGTGGCCGTAGCGGAAGTTGGGGCCGTATTCGGGCAGGTCGGCCGCGCTGCGCAGGACCACGGCGGGGTCGATGGTGGGCAACGGGACGGCCCACGCGCCGACGCGCTTCTCGAAGTGGAGACCCTCTTTCGCGGAGCCGACCTTGCGGCCGTTCGCGAGCGCGCGGCGGCTGCGGCGCACCGCCTCGCGCGTCTCGCGGCCGCGGGACATCGCGCCCACGGCGGACTGCCACGTACCGCCGCTGAAGTCGCCCTTGGCCCACACGAGCCCGTGCACCTTCGTGGGCTCGTCGCTCGCGGGGAGCGCGCGTACGGCGACCCATGCGCCGAAGTCGTGGGGGACGCTGTCGAAGCCGCACGTGCTCACGACGGCGACGCCCTTGGCGCGCGCGGCCTCGTCGAAGCGCGCGAGCGTCTCGGCGACGAACTCGGGCTCCCCGGTGATGTCGCAGAGGTGCGTGCCCTCGGCTACGCACGCCTCGACGAGCGGCAGCCCGTGCAGGCGGTACGGCCCAACGGTGGTCGCGATCACCTTGGTCTGAGCGGCCATGGCGCGCAGGCTCGTGAGGTCGTCGCTCGAGGCTTCGATCACGGCAAGGGAGGCGAAGCGTGCGTCGATCGCGAGCAGGCTCGCGCGAACCTCCTCGAGCTTGGTGCGGCTGCGCCCTGCGAGGGCCCAACGCTCCACGGGGAGCTCCCCGGCGCGCGCGAGGTATTCGGCACAGAGGCGCCCGGTGAAGCCCGTGGCACCAAAGAGGACGAGGTCGAAAGTGCGGTTCATCGCGCGCATCGCTAGCAGCGTTTCAAGCGCTGCCCAGGCTTCGCATTCTCCGGCACCCCAAGGCGCAGCGATCGCGAGCCCGCGCTCTGCGCGTTGGGGCCGTCGACGCCAACGCCGCTCAGCAAGCACCCGCGAAGTGAGCGGGCAAAGGCGATTGGGGCCGGGGCCCCAATCGCAACGTAACCCACGGTGCGAAGGAAGGGACTTGAACCCTTACGAGTGTTACCCCACTGGTACCTGAAACCAGCGCGTCTGCCATTCCGCCACCTTCGCAGTGCAGCGGAGTGGAAAGAGCAAAAAGCCTCGGCGCAGTCAAGGAGGATCGCTGGTAGCCTCTCGGCATGATCGACGCTGCAGCGCTCGCCGCAGAGAAGAAGGCCCTCGACGAACGCTTGCGGGCCATGCTCGACGAAGGTCGCGACGGGATCGCCCTCGGTGTCGCGCGAGCGAACGGCCTCGAGGAGATCCTCGCGCGCGTGGCAGCTGACGAGTCGGTGAGCGCGCGCATGCCCGAGGGCGCGGGGCTCGTGGCGGTCGGCACGTTCGGTCGCGGTGCGCTGCCGTTCGCGTCGGACTTGGATCTGCGCCTCGTCGTGCCGAAGCGCGCCGATCGCGCGCAGGTGCAGAAGTGGGCGGACGCGTTCCTCTACCCGGTCTGGGACGCCAAAGTGACCCTTGGCCACCAGGTGACGACGCTCGAGGACTGGGTCGAGCTCGGCGAGGGGGACCTGGCGAGCGCCACCGCATGCCTCGACGCGCGCGTGATCTTTGGCTCGCGCGCGCTGACGAAGGCGATCGCTGACCGCGCGTGGCCCACGCTCTTCGAGGGCGACGCGCTCGGACGCTTCATCGACGCGCTCGAGAGCGAACGCGCGAAGCGTGCCGAGCGCTTCGGCGGTTCCGTCTACTTGCTCGAGCCCGACGTGAAGGCCGGCGGGGGAGGCCTGCGCGACGTCGACATCGCACGCTGGGCGCTTGGGGCGCGGCACCGCGTGGCGCCCGTGGTGGGCACGATGGCTCACCACGTGTGGGGCGAGCTCCTGCGTCAGGGCGTGCTCGTGGAGCGCGAGGTCAACGAGTTCGCCGAGGCCGAAGAGCTGCACTGGCGAATCCGAAATCGGCTCCATGCGCATGCGGGCCGCCGCAACGACCGCCTCACGTTCGACGCGCAAGAGGCCATCGCCCTCACGCTCGGCTTCGGACCCCCGGCCGACGTGGTCGAAGACCCGATGGACCAGCGCGCTCTCGCCGCCGAGGCGCTGATGCAATCGTATTACCGCCGCGCCCACGCCGTGAGCCGCGCGTGCGAGCGTATCCTCGATCGCGTGAGGCCTCGTCGCCGGCGTGGCAAGCCCGTCGAGTCCGTGCTCGAGCCAGGAATTCGTCGTTTCGACGGCACCATCGCCGTCGACGCGATCGATCAGCTCGAGCGCGATCCGTCCCTCGCCATCCGCGTGGTCGCCGTCGCCTCGCGCGAGGGCATGCCCATGTCGAGCTTCACGCGCGACGCCATCTCGCGCCTCGCGGGCGAGCCGCTCTGGAGCGAGCGTCTTCGCGCGCAGCCCGAGGCCGCGCGGGCGTTCCTCGGCGTGCTGAGCCAGAAGAGCTCCGTGGCAGCGTTTCGTGGGCGATCGGCGCTCGGCGAGCTTCATGAGCTCGGGCTGTTGCTCGCGATGATCCCCGAGTTCGAACCCGTCACGGGCCGCAGTCACCACGACATCTACCACGTCTACACGGTCGACGTTCACAGCGTGGCCGCGGTCGATCGCCTCTCGTCGCTGTGCCGCGGCGAGCTCGGCAACGAGTTCCCCCTCGCGAGCCGCATCGCGGTCGAGCTCGCGAACCCGCGGGTCCTCTTCTGCGCGGCGCTCCTCCACGACATCGGCAAGGGGTACCCGGACAAGAGCGGCTCACGCCTGAACCACGCGGCGGTCGGCGCGCGCCTCTCGGAGCCGATCCTCGTGCGCCTTGGCCTCGACGCCCAGGAAATCGCCGACGTTGCAGCCCTCATCGACCTGCACCTCGAGATGTACCACACGGCCACGCGGCGCGACCTCGACGACCCGGCGACGGCCGAAGCGCTCGCGGAGAAAGTCGCCGATCGCGAGCGCCTGCGCGATCTGTTCTTGCTCACCGTCGTCGATGTCTCGACCACGTCGCCCACGGCGCTCACGCAGTGGAAGGCGCGCATGCTCGACGATCTCTACGCGGCGACAGACGCGGTCTTCGAGGGGCGCCCGCGCGAGCTCGCCGACGCCGCACGTCGCCGTCGCATCGTGCAGACGGTGCTCGAGGTCAGCGATCTTTCTCCCGAGGCCGTCGAGCGTTTCTTGGGCACGATGCCGGACCGCTACCTGCTCGCGAACGACGCGCGTCGCATGGCCGAGCACGCAAGGCTCGCCGAGGGGCGCATGCTCGGTGAGGTTCGCATCGCGATCGACGAGACCGAAGTGCCTGGCGTCGCCGAGGTGTGCGTGCTCGCGGACGACGCGCCGGGCCTCCTCGCCCGCATCGCGGCCGTCATCACGGGCCAGAGGCTCGATGTCCTCGCCGCGCAAATTCACTCGCGACGCGGCGCTTCGAGCGAGCGCACCGAGGCTCTCGACCTCTTCTGGGTTACGCATCGCCTGCGCGGTGAGGAGGGCCTCAAGAAGCTCGCGGCGCGCATGGTGGAGGACCTGAGCGCGCTCGACGACCGCACGGGTGGCATCGAGCGGTGGCTGCACGACAAGCTGCCCGCGGGTTTCCTCGAGCGACCCACGCCTGCCGTGCGAACGCGCGTCGTCGTGGACGACCGGGCGTCGCCGAAGCACACGGTGATCGAGGTCTTCGCGCGCGACCGCCCCGGCCTGCTCTTCGCGCTCGCGAACGGTGTCCACGCGCTGGGCCTCACGATCGCGAGCTCCAAGATCAACACCGAGGGGCACCAGGTCGCCGACGTGTTCTACGTGAGCGAGGCCAGCGGGTCGAAGATCACGGACCCAACGCGCGTGAAGCTCGTCCGCGATCGCATGCTCGCGGCGGCCGAGCGCACGCAACAGCGGGAGAGCACCCGCAGCTTGGAGAGCGAACGGTGGTGACGAGAGCGCGTGTTGTGGCGGCGTCGGCCGCGTTGGTCTTGGGTCTTGGCGTCGTCGGTTGCGCGAAGGGCGAGGCCGCGAAAGCGCCGTCGTCGTCGTCCGCCCGATCGAGCCTGGAGAGTCTGCGCGGTGCCGTCGAAAGCGGCCGCGTCGATCAGGCGGAAGCGATCGTCGAAAAGCTGAGCGACGCGGAGAAAAGCTCACGATCAGGCCGTGTGCTG
>CAIOHM010000230.1 GCA_903858055.1 uncultured delta proteobacterium | reverse complement strand
GAGCGTGAGGCCGGGCTTGAGGCGGCGCGCGAGTTCGAAGACCTTCTTGCGCTGGAGCTCTTCCATGTCGTGCAAGAGCTTCTCGATCGTTTCGACGGTGACGGGTTTCATCGTGGGGTCTTTCCTTCGATGCGGTCCAAGAGTCCGCGGGCATCTTCGCAGGTGACGCCTTCGAAGACGCCGCCTCCGTGGGAGAGCGCGAGCGCGCAGCCTTCGCGAGGGCAGACCCCGAGGCACTTGGTCTCGGTCACCCAGACGCTCACCGCGAGGCCTCGCCGCGCCGTGTCGCGCTTGAGCTGCTCGAACACCGCGCGCCCGCGCGCTCCGCAGCCCGTGCCGAGCGAAGAATCCGCGCCGCGCTCGTTGGCGCACACGAAGATCTGGAGTTGCGGTTGGAACCGAGCGGCCTGCACGCCTTCGTCTCTAGGGTGCCTTCGCGCGCGTGGCCAGCCATGCTTGCAGCGTCACCACGATGAGCGCGTGGGAGATCACGCCTTCGGCGATGAGCAAGGGAATCTGCGAGGCTGGCACGAGCACGACCTCGAGGTCTTCGCCGTGGTCCGGGGCCGCGGCTCCCGAAAAAGATGCATTCTGCACGAGAAAGCCGTGCGCCTCGTTCGCCTGCATGGCCGGGTTCGGGTGCACGCGGGTGAGCGCGACCGGGTCCGAGCCTCGGTAGCCGGTCTCCTCGAAGAGCTCGCGCACGGCCGCTTCGGCAGCCGTCTCGCCAGGGTCGACGACCCCGCCCGGCGTTTCGAGTGAGTAGGTCGCGATGCCGAAGCGGAACTGGCGGACGAGCACGACTTCGTCGTCGCGGGTGACGGCGACGACGTTGCACCAGTCCGTGGCCGACACCGAGAGCGCCTCGAGACGATGCGAACCGTCAGGCTTTTCCCAAGTCGAGACCGCAGCGGCGACGGGGCCCGTGCGCACGCGCTCGGCGGGGCCTGCGAGACGGCGCCAGGGGGTGAGCTTGGTGGGCACGAGCGGCATGAGGGCTGGGTATCAGGTTGTGGCGAGGGAAGCGAACGCTGCCCGACGATGCGAGCGTCTCGCGTGAGGCGCGCTTCCAGGCTAGTGACCTCGTCTCCGATGAACGAGAAGGCCACCCGAGTCGCGCGAGGCGAGAGCGACGTGACGCGCAACCGGCGCGTGACGTTCGACTACGCCATCGAGGAGCGCATCGAGTGCGGCATCGTGCTCGTGGGCAGTGAGGTGAAGGCGCTGCGCCAAGGGCTCGTCGACCTGACGGACGCCTACGCGAGCATCGACAACGGGCAGCTCTTCTTGAAGCAGCTGCACGTGGGCCAGTGGTCGTACGCGAAGGCTTTCCCGCACGAGGAGCGCCGCGGTCGCAAGCTGCTCGCCCATCGCCACGAGATCGAGAAGCTCGAGAAGGAGCTCACGCGCGGGGGCATGACCCTCGTGCCCTCGCGCATCTACTTCAAGAACGGGCGCGTGAAGGTCGAGCTCGTGCTCGGCACGGGCAAGAAGAAGTACGACAAGCGCGCCGACATCGCCAAGAAGACCGCCGAGCGCGAGGCAAAATCCGAGATGGATCGCGCGCGCAAGACACGAGGCAGCTGATGACCGCCGATCGAGACTCCGCTTCTTTTCGCTTCGTCGACCAGGGCGAAGGCCGCGTCCTTGCGCTGAAGGGCGACGCCATCACGCTCGCGTCGAGCGTGCCCTCGCCGCCGGGGAGCCGTCGCGAAGGCGAGCTCGCGGTCGCCGCGCTCCGCTTCAAGGTGAAGGTTCACGCGTCGCGCAAGCAGGCCGACGGCTCGTTCGTCCTCGAGGGCCGGCTCTTCGACGCGACCAAGGCGGTCATCGAGGCGTTGACGACGGCGACGGCTGCGACGCCTGCGAGGACTGAGACGTTCTGAGCGCGAACGCCGCCAGCCCCGTGAGGCCGACGGCGAGCATCGATCCAAAGCGCGCGCGCGCCTCGAGGCCGGAGACGGGGTCGACCGTGAGCGCGTAAGCCTGCGCGTTCGGAACGAGGGCGTAGAGCACGCCGCGCTCCGAGCGCTTCGTCGCGAGCGCCAGGGGGAGGAGCGCCGTGAACGCGGAAGCTCCCGGTGCGAGGGCGGCACCGAGGCCGATCCATGCGAAGGCGGAGGCGAACCCGATGCGCGCGAGGGCGAGCGTGTCGGCGAGGGGGGCATGCGCGCGCGCCGCAACGACGGCACAGCTCGCGGCGAAGGCGAGGGCGCCCGCGAGCGCCGTAAACGTGGCGATGTCGGCGCGCT
>CAIOHM010000229.1 GCA_903858055.1 uncultured delta proteobacterium | reverse complement strand
GGGCAGACCCACGTAGGCGATGCGAACGGGTTCGCGGCTCACGCGAGCGCGATCAGGGCTTCACGGCCGGCGACGGCTCGTCGCCCACTTGGCGCAGGAGCGCGTTGCGCGTCGAGTGCTCGACGAGCTGCCAGAGCTGCGCGCGATCCGTCGTGCGACCGAGGAAGCCGATGGGGATGCGGAAGCCGCCCTTGTCGCGGCGACCGCCACCGTAGGCGCGCCCCTGCTCGTCGTGACCGAACGCGTTCTCGAGCCACGCGGAGGGCTCGACGCTCGGCGAGTGCGTGCGCAGCGAGCCCTCGATGTATTTCTCGCCGACGACCCCGTAGACGACCACGGTGTCGATGTCTTCGCGGCGCGCGAGGAAGTCTGCGGCCTGCGCGATGGTGTCGCGGTCGGCCTCGCTGACGAAGCCGACGCCCGAGATCGCGAAGTTGCGGCGGACGATGAGCGAACCGAGGGACTTGGCGATGACGTCCATGGCGTTCGGGGCAATGAGGCGCCTCGAAAGATCGGCCAAGAGATCGCGATCGGCAACTTCTGCGAGCGTCGCGGCGGCGCGGAAGTCGTTGGCTCGCGCGAGCACGAAGTCGTCCGTGTCCGTCGCGAGGCCGTGCATGAGGGCGGTCGCGATGCGCCGGTCTTCCTCGACGTCGGCGTCGAGCGGGCACAGCGCCTCGAGGTACTCGACGAAGATCGTGCTGGTCGCGCCCACGTCTTGGCGGAGGTCGACGAAGCGGCCCTTCGGCGGGTTCGGCGCGCGGTGGTGATCGACCACCGTGAGCACTTCGACCCCCGCCGCGTCGAGGAGATCCGGCTCGACGTCGTGGGCGTCCACGAGGGAGAGGTAGTCGACGTGGCCGAGCTCCTTGAGGCTCTTGATCTTGCGGAGTTCGAGACCGAGGAGCTTCACGAGTGCACGGTTTTCCCGGTGGCTCAGCTCGTGAACGTAGGCGATGGTGTTCTGCACCCCGAGACGCGCGGCGACGTGGGCTTGGGCGAGCGCGCACGCGATGCCGTCCGGGTCCGGGTGGCCGCGCAAGACCGTGACGACGTGGGCGCCCTTCACCGCAGCGAGCGTTTCTTCGAAGGCCTTGGCACGCTGCTCGGGCGTACTGGTCATCAGCGTGAGGCGACGCGCGACGTCGTTCATGATGGAGCGGACGGTACCACTCTTTCGCGCCCGGTGCCGCCCGCCGCAAAAACTACGCTATCGTCACCCAAGGCATTGGAAAACGTGCGAGGGAAGAGGGCTTCCTGCGCATACGACCAGGTTCCCCCATGAGCGACAACGCCCCCGCCTCCGTGAGCTTCCGCGAGCGCCCCTCCTCCGAAGGCAACACGCTCCAGGCCTCGCGCCTGTACTTGAACCGTGAGCTCTCGTGGCTCGAGTTCAACGCGCGCGTGCTCGCCGAGGCCGACAGCGAGAGCGTGCCTCTCGGCGAGAGGCTCAAGTTCCACGCGATCGTCGCGTCGAACCTCGACGAGTTCTTCATGGTCCGTGTCGCGGGCCTGAAGCAGCAGTTCTCTGGCGGCGTGGCCGAAGAGAGCCCCGACGGCCTCTCGGTCAACGATCAGCTGACCGCGATCAGCGACCGCGTGCACGAGCTCGCCACCCTCCAGTACGAGGCGCTCCACGACCGACTTCTCCCGCGGCTCGCCGAGCATGGGCTGCTGATCCTCAAGCCGGCACAGCTCCCACCGGAGCTCCTGGCGGAGATCGACGACGTCTTCGCCCGCGACATCTTCCCGATCCTCACCCCGATCGCCATCGATCCGGGCCACCCGTTCCCGCACGTGCGGAACAAGAGCTTGAACCTCGGCGTCATGTTCACGCGCGAGGGGTCCGCCGAGTCGGGCTTCGGCGTCGTGCAGGTCCCGATGATGCTCCCGCGGCTCATGCCCGTGACCGGCGTACGCCTCCCGAACGGCCAGCGCGCAAAGCACGCGTTCGTGCTCCTCGAAGACGTGATCGCTCGCCACGTGGGCACGTGCTTTCCCGGCGCGCGCTTCAAGGGCGTGTACTCGTTCCGTGTCACCCGCAACTTCGACATCTCGATCGACGACGAAGAGGCGCAAGATCTCCTGCAGACGATTCAGCAGGAGCTCCGCAAACGCGAGCGCGGCAATGCGGTGCGCCTCGAGGTCTCCGGCGACGCACCCGCCGCATCGCTCGCGAAGCTCACGAAGGCGATGAAGCTCGACCCCGAGCGCGACGTCTACGTCTCGCGCGGCATGCTGAACGTAAACGACCTCATGCGCGTGAAGGCCTTCGACGAGCGCCGCGAGCTCCGCGACGAGCCGTTCACGCCGCACGTCGCGAAGCCTTTCCGCGACGCCGACGATCTCTTCGCGGTCATCCGCGAGCGCGACGTCATGCTTCACCACCCGTACGACTCCTACGAGAGCGTCGTGGACTTCGTCTCGGCGGCCGCAGACGACCCCGACGTCCTCGCGATCAAGCAGACGCTCTACCGCACCGGCGGCGACTCCCCCTTCGTGAAGGCGCTCGCGCGGGCCGCCGAGGCGGGAAAGCAGGTCACGGCCATCGTCGAGCTCAAAGCGCGCTTCGACGAAGAGTCGAACATCGCCTGGGCACGCACCCTCGAGCAGAGCGGCGTGCACGTGGTGTACGGCCTCCTCGGCCTCAAGACCCATGCAAAGTGCACGCTCGTCGTGCGCCGCGAAAAGGGTCGCCTGCGCCGCTACGCGCACATCGCCACGGGCAACTACAACCCGCAGACCGCGCGCCTCTACACCGACCTCAGCTTCTTCACGAGCCGCCCGGAGCTCGGCGAGGACGCGTCTTCGCTCTTCAACCTGCTCACGGGCTACAGCGCCCCGCCGAAGTGGAACGCGCTCGTCGTCGCCCCGCTCGCCATGCACGAGCGCATCCTCGAGCTCATCGATCGCGAACGCGACCACGCCCTCGCGGGCAGGCCCTCGGGGATCGTCGCCAAGATGAACGCCCTCGTCGACGCCGACGTCATCGAGGCCCTCTACCGCGCCTCGCAGGCCGGAGTGCCGATTCGACTCCTCGTGCGCGGCATCTGCTGCCTCCGCCCCGGCGTCCCTGGGGTGAGCGAGACCATCGAGGTTCGCGCGATCCTGGACCGCTTCCTCGAACACTCGCGCGTCATGCGCTTCACGAACGGCGGAACCGAGGAGTTCTACTTCGCCTCCGCCGACTGGATGCCGCGCAACTTCCATCGCCGCGTGGAAATCCTCTGCCCGGTCTCCGACCCAGGCCTCCGCGAGCGGATCACCGAGCTCTTGAATCTCCAGCTCGCCGACAACACGAAGGCGTGGGTCCTGCGCGCCGACGGGTCCTACGACCGGGTCAAGGACACCGGCACGGCAATCCGCAGCCAACAGAAGTTCATCGAACTGGCACGTGCGGCCTCGCGGTCGGGCGAGCTTGGAGCTATCTCCTCCCGTAGGTTCCACCTCGGGCCCATGCGGCCCGCTCCATCCCGGTCGAGCCTCCACCCCCCGGCCACGAAGTCGCGAAAGAAACATGGGCACTAGCGCCGCTCCGGAAAGCTCGCTCCTCCCGCTGGTCGGCCTGACCGCGAACGAGCTCGCTTTCGCGCTGTTTTTGGTGGGCCTCGTGTACTTGGCCGTGTCGCTCCCCGCGCTCGGCCGGCTGCTCGCGAAGCTCGGCGGCGCGGGCGGTGCAGGGCCTCGCGGAGAGGCATGACGAGCAGCAGCGCGGGGCCGCTTCGACCGACGATCTACGTCTGTGACCCGTCCGCCGAGGCCACACGGATCGAGTCGGCGCTCTCGCAGGCGGGCTACGAGGTCGTCGACGTCCCCCGGCATCGGCTCGTCGATCGCGTGCGCCTCGAGCGCCCCGCCGCTGTCGTGCTCGACGTCGCCGAGGAGGCCGCGCTGGCCGTCGTCGCTCAGATTCGTGCGACCAACGGCGGCGAAGGCGTTCACGTGCTCTTCGTCGCGGCGCGCGGCGGCCCGCTGCGTGACGCCGAAGACGCGCTCATGCGAGACGGCAGCGGGCTCTTCTTGCGACCGGTCGACCCCGCCTCGCTCGTTCGCAAAATCGAAGCCCTCGTGGGCCCCGGCGACGTGAACCGCGATCGCCAGGCGCGCCCACGAGGACCCGTGCAGAATGCACCGGAAGATCTACCCTCGGGCCGCTCCCTCGAGGCGCAGGGACCCTCGTCGATGCTTGGCCGCGAATCGTCGCTCCCCGAGCTCGCCGAGGACATCCGCTCGATGCTCACCGCGGCCGACGCACGCGCCGCGCAGCTCGATCTCTCGGGGGCCTCACCGCCCCTCGACGGCGACGGCGAGATCGACCTCATCCTCGGCAGCGACGACCTCACGGGCATCGCTCCCGCCGAGGAGGCGGAGGGATCGGAGCGCGAGCTCGACGAGGGCCGCTCGCTGACCTCGGGCGGGAGCACGGGCGCCGGGCGCTCACGGAGCGAAGAAGATCGATCGCTCACGCAGAACCCCGTGCAGGTCGCCAAGCAGCGACGCACCACCGCAAGCCACGCCGCGGCCACGGGGCACGGCACGGGGACCCGCTCGAGCACCGCCCCTGGTTACGTCGCCGCGCCAAACGCAGCCGCGCGCCTCGCCGCCGCGGAGGAGCCCGCGAAGTCCATCCGCGACGGCGCCCTCGCGATGCCGCGCATACCCTCGATCGGGTCGCGCGACGCGATCGACTCGTCACCGGTCCCAACGCCCTCCCTCGCGACCCCTGCGCTCTCGAGCGCGCACCTCTCCGCCTTTGCAGGAGCGCCGCGCGCCTTCCTCTCCGAACCGCCCATCGCCGCGGCGACGTTGCCGCCCGAGGCGCCCTCGGCCCTCGCGAGCCTTCCGCCCGTGCTCGCTGATCGCCTGGCCCCGGGGCTCCTCGCGGGGCTCCTGCGAAGCCAGGCCTCGGGCGTGCTCACCTTCTCCGAAGACGGAGCTTCACGCTCGCTCACGCTTCGCGACGGCGACATCTCCGCGGTGCAGAGCACGTACCCGGACGATGGCTTGATCGCGCTCCTCGATCAGCGCGGCCTCGTCTCGCGCGAAGCGCTCGGCACCATGAGCCTCTCGCCGATTCCGCGACTCGCGTGCGCAGCGCTCGTGGCCCGCGGCTTCTTGGCGCAAGACGATCTGTGGCCTGCGCTTCGGCTCCACGGCGAGCACGTGGTGCGGGCCATGCTCACGAGCACACGCGGGTCGGTCTCGTTCGTCGAAGGTCGCCTCGCGGACGACGGCCCCTCGCCGTTCGGCGCGTTGAGCGGCGGCGCGGTGTTCGTGCGTTGCTTTTGCCTCGCGCGCGAGGTCGCGACCCTTCGCGATCGCGCCGCGCGTCGTCCGTTTCAGCTCGCGCCAGGCCCGCGCTTCGACGATCGCGACGACGTCCTTGGTGGCGCCGACGTCACGCACGATCTCTCGCCGTTCATGCAGGCGCCCATCGACGCGCAGGTCGGCGCGCGGATCGAGGGCGCGCTCGTCACCCTCGAAGCGCTCGTGCACCTGGAGATCCTCACCGTGGTCGACCGGATCGGCGGCGACGAGAGCGTAGGCCCCGCGCCGATCCATGCGAGCGCGTCGATCGACGCCGAGGCTTTGCGACAGCGAATCGCGGCTCGACGCAAGCTCGTCGACGAAGCCGACTACTTCGCCCTGCTGGGGCTCTCGTCGCGCGCCAATGCGTACGAAGTGCGCCAGGCTTACCTCGAGTTCCGGCGCGCCTTCGAGCCCGCTCGCGTGCTCCAGCACCCGGAGCTCCTCGCGCTCGAGCCCGAGCTGCGTACGATCCTCGAGGTCGTGGAGGAAGCGTACCAGGTGCTCCGCGACGACGCGCGACGCGACCGTTACCGCCGAGCCATCGGCGCAGCGTAGCCGAAGACCTCGTCCGCGGGCGCCGACCGGGACCCGATCGAGCGGTGGCGTCTCACGAGGCCGATCGTGCCGACGTGCGCTCGGGGCGTGCTTTTTCCTTCGGCGCCTTCGTGCCGAAATGGACCGCTCCTTCGCGCACCTCGAGCTTCAGCTTTCCGCCGGCGAGCACGAGTCCACCGAGAATGTGCTCCGCGAGCGGTGTCTCCACGAGCCGGCCGATCGTGCGACGCATGGGGCGCGCGCCAAACGCCGCGTCGTAGCCGCCGCTCGCCACGAGGTGATCGAGGAGCCCGTCGCTCCAGGTGAGCTCGATGCGCCGCGACTCCGCGAGCCGAGCCGCGAGGTCGCGAAGCATGCGCTGGGCCACTTCGCGCACGTCGGCCTCCGTGAGCGCGCCGAAGACGAGGATGTCGTCGAAGCGGTTCACGAGCTCCGGCGGCAACGCGGCTTTGGCCTTCTCGAGCGCGAGCGCGCGCTTATCGTCGGTCGGGGTCGCGGCGGCGCCACCGAAGCCGATCGGGGCACGCGTCGAGACCTTCGCGAACGCTTCGGCGCCGAGGTTCGACGTCAGGAGGATCACGGTCTGACGGAAGTCGACGGTGCGCCCACGGCCGTCCGTCATGCGCCCTTCGTCGAACACCTGGAGGAAGGCCTCGAGCACGTCTCGGTGCGCCTTCTCGATCTCGTCGAGGAGGATCACCTGGTACGGCCGCTTGCGCACGGCTTCCGTGAGCTGGCCGCCGGCGTCGTGGCCCACGTAACCGGGCGGCGCGCCCACGAGGCGCGAGACGGCGTGAGCCTCGGCATACTCCGAGAAATCGAGGCGCGTCATTGCGTGCGGTGATCCGAAGAGGCACTCGGCGACAGCCTTCGCGGCTTCGGTCTTGCCCACACCGGTAGGCCCGAGGAGCAGGAACGTGCCGAGGGGGCGCTCGCTGCGCAGACCCGAAGCGGAGCGACGAAGGACCTTTGCCAAGCGCTCGAGCGAATCTCCGTGCCCCACGACACGCTTCGCGAGGTGTGTCTCGAGGTGAAGCATGCGCTCGGCGTCGGTCTCGAGGAGCCGCTCGAGGGGCACCGCCGCGAGGTCCGCGACCACCTGCGCCACGTGGCTTCGGTCGACGCTCGGCGCTTGCTTGCGCTTCGCACGCGCCGCCGCGAGGTCGAGGATCGTGAGGGCCTTGTCTGGGAACACGCGCTCGCTCACGTAGCGTTCGGACCAGGAAATGCAGGCTTCACGCGCGATGGGCAGGATCGGCACATCGTGGTGAGCACCGAGCTCGGCGGCGGCGCGCTCGACGACCTCCGCGACGCGCTCGCGCGAGAGCTCCGCGAGCTCCACGGTGGTGAGGCGGCGCACCATGGCGCCATCGATCTCGATCTGACGCTTGTATTCTTCAGGTGTCGCTGTGAAGACGAGGCGCGTCGTCCCACGCGCGAGCAGGCCGCGCACCTCGGCGACCGTCTCTTCGCTCGCATCTGCGCCAAGAAGCGCGGCGACGCCGTCGACGACGAGCACGACGCGGCCCGAGAGCGCCTCGAGCTCTTTGCGGAGGCGGGCGAAGCGATCGGTCATGGCCCCGCGCGCCATGGCGCCAGCAAGGAGCGCGCTCGCCTCGAGCTCGAGAACGCGGGCGCCGGAGGCTTGGAGCGCACGAGCAAGCGCGAGCAGCAACGAGCTCTTGCCGATGCCCGGTGCGCCGACGATCACCGCATGGTGCGCGTCGCGGCGGTCGAGCACGTCGAGCAAGCGCTCGACCTCGGCCTCGCGACCGATGACCGCGCGGCCCGTCGGCACCACGAGCTCACGCGCGCAGGTCGCCAGGATCGAAGGCTTGACCTCCTCCGCGAGCTTCGGGAGCGCCGCGAGCAGCGCAGGGTCCGACATGGGCGCGGAGGGCGGAGGTACGCTCGCCGGGCCCGCGCTTCGCTCCGCCGGAAGCGGGCGCACCGAGGGTCGCGCCGTGGCCATGGGGCGCGGGCGGATCGACGGGCTCTTCGGGCTCGGAAGGGGCGCAGGCCGCGACGAGGGGGCCTTCTCGGTGGCGATGGTCGTGCGGGCGACCTTGGGCTCGGTGATCGGCGTCGTGCGGCGCGGCGTCACGATGCCCATGGCGAGCTGCATGACCGTCGCGCGGAGCTTCGAGACGTCGATGCCGGACCGCTCGAGGATGCGGTACGCGCCGGAGGTGCGCTCCTGGCACAGCGCAAACAGCACGTGAATCGGGGCGGCGGCCTTGCTCTCGCCGCGCGACGCAAAGTCACGGGCACGCTGGAGCGTGCGCGTGATCGACTCGACGGGGTCATGCCCTTCCGTCGGCACCGCCTCGAGGATGCGCACGGCGTCGAGGCCGCGATCGAGCAACAGCAGGCCGGCGGGCTCGTCGGGCAGCTCGGCCACGGCGGCCAAGAGGTGCGCGGTGGTCACGCCCTCACGGCGCGACGAGGAGAGTTCTTCCGCACGACGGCGGAGCGTTTGCAGTCCCTTGTCGCTCACACGCATAGGACTCGGCTCGCATGGGCCGCGACCCTGGGCCAACTTCACGAAGCGCGCCGACGGAACGACCGGGTTCGCCTAGCTTTCCTCGACGTTTTCCAGCCGTTCGAAGACCGCGACGGTGCGCTCGCGACCGGTGAAGGCGAGGGCGTAGGGGTGCTCGGCACGGAGCACGACGCGTGGGTCCTCGGGCACCGGCTCTTTGGCCAGGAGCACCGCCACGAGGGTCCCCGCGGAGACGACGTCGGCGGCACGCGAGAGCCACTCGGCCGGGGCGAAGGTCGCGCGAGAGAGCACGAACGTCGCCTGGCCCATCGCTGCCGCGGCGGCCTCGAGACGCCCATGCTGCAAGGTCACGCGCGTGCGCTTCGTGCGCGCGACCGCTTGCCGCAGGAACGCGCAACGCTTCTGAAGCGGCTCGACGAGCGTGATCGTGAGATCCGGGCGCGCGCACGCGAGGCCAAGGCCCGGCGCTCCTGCCCCCGTGCCCACGTCGACGACGGTGGCGTCGCGCGGGACGATGCGCGCGAGGGCGAGCGCGTCACCGACCATGAGCTCCACGAGCTCGGCCGCGGACTTGGCCGCGGTGAGGTCGAGGCGAGCGTTCCAGGCGGCCATCTCCGAGAGCCACGCCACCCACGCGTCGACGGCACCGGGCTCGGGTTCGTACCCCGCGAGGCGGGCGTAGCGCGTCACTTCGGCCGGGAGCGTCTCCAGAGATTTCAGGCTCATGGGCCCAACGTGGTAGCCGATTCCGCATGCAAGCGAAGGTCTTCGATCGCGCCGTCCTCGACTCCCTCGTCGTCCGCACGTTTGGCGGCCCGCCCGTGAGCGTGGAGCCGATGGTCGGTGGCGCCTCGTCGCGGAAGTACTTTCGCCTCGTGGTCCCCGGCGGCGAGAAGGTCGTCGCCATGTTCGTCCCGGACGGCCTCACGCCCGAGGAGGCGTCGAAAGAGCAGAACACGCGCTGGCCCTTCCTCGAGGTGCACGACCTCCTGGCGCGCGCCCGCATCGACGTCCCGCGGATCCATTGTGACGCCTCAGCGGACGGGTACCTCCTCCTCGAGGATCTGGGCGATCGCACGCTCGCGCAGGTGCTCGAGCGCGAGCCGGCGCGCAAAGAGGAGCTCTACCGCCGCGCGGTCTCGGATCTCGTCGCCGCACAGCTGCACCTCGCGCCCCTCGCGGCAGGCACGATCGTCGCTTCGCGCCGCTTCGACGAGGAGCTCTTGCGCTGGGAGATCGATCACTTTCGCGAGTGGGCGCTCGAAGCCCGGGGCATCACGTTGCCCGAGCCGGCGCGCGCGCGCTTCGATCGGCTCGCCACGGCGCTCGCGCGTGAGGTTGCCGCCATGCCGACGGCGATCGTGCACCGCGATTACCAGTCGCGAAACCTCATGGTCCGCGAAGACGGGCGCATCGTCTGGATCGACTTCCAAGACGCGCTCATCGGACCGCGCGTCTACGACTTGGTTGCACTCCTCAACGACTCCTACCAAGTCTTCGAGCCGGCCTTCGTGGGCCAGCGCATCGTCGAAGCCGCGGAAGCCCAGGGTCTTCGCCCGGACATCCTCGCGTTCGAGTTCCACCTCGTCACCGTGCAGCGCAAGCTGAAGGACGCGGGCCGCTTCGTCTTCATCGACCGCGTGAAGGGCAACCCGAACTTCCTGCCCTTCGTCGAACCGACGCTGAAGAAGGTGCGTCGCTCGATGGCGGCGATCGGCGCGAAGCACCCGGTCATCGAAGAGCTCGCGGGCATCCTCGATCCGTACCTCCCCGCCGACGACTGATCAGTGCAGCGGCTCGTGCCGCCGCTGGCCGACGAGGTGCTTCGTCGCGTCGTCGAGGCCCTGTACGGAGAGCGAAAACATAGGAAAAATACGCGCAAGAACCTCGGCCGTACCGCCGCGCCAGTACTGCGGCGGGTCGGGGTTGAGCCACGCGCGACGCTCGAAGTGGCCTGCGAGCTGCTCCATCCACGCGAGCCCCGGCTGCGCACGCCGCGCCTCGGCTGCATGGAACGAGTAGTCGCCGTAGCCGAGGAGCTCCGCGGGGTTCATCGCCGCGTCGCCGACCATGACGAGCTTCCACTGGGGGCCGCAGCGGTGGAGCAGGTCGTCGATGCTCACGGGCTCGGTGAAGTTCGCCGTCCCGAAGACGTGTCCATACACGCAGTTGTGGAAGTAATACGGCTTCACCTCGCGGAGGTGTGAGGCGCGCTTCGTCGCGGAGAAGAGCTTGCTCACGACGTCGGCGTACGGGTCCATGCTGCCGCCGACGTCCATGAGGAGCAGGACGCGGACCGAGGAGCGGCGCGGCGCGCGAAGCTTGATGTCGAGCTCGCCCGCGTTTTGACCCGTCGCGCGAATCGTCTCTTCCACGTCGAGCTCGTCGGGGCGCCCGTCACGCGCGAGCTGCCGGAGCTTGCGGAGTGCGACCTCGAACTGCCGCACGTCGAGGACGTCGTCTTCGCGGTACGGCCGAAAGCGACGCAGACGCGCGGTGGCCACGGCGCTGCGCGAGCCACCTTGACCCACGATCATGCCCGTGGGGTGCGTTCCGCCGCGACCAAAGGGGCTCGTGCCGCCGGTGCCGATCCAACGGTTGCCGCCGTCGTGGCGCTCCTTCTGCTCGCGCAGCCGCTCTTCGAAGCGCTTGTGGAGCTCTTCGAGCGAGAGGGCCTCGAGGGCCGCACGGTCTTCGTCGCTCAGCTCGCGGCGTTGCACCGGGTCGTTGAGCCAGGAGAGGAGCTCGTCGGTGAGCTTCGCCGCCGCCTTCTCGACCCCCTCGAAGTGCGCCGCAAACGCCACGTCGAACGCGTCGAGGTCGCCTTCGCGATGAACGCAGAGCGCTCGGGCCACATGGTAGAAGCGCTCGAGCGAGCTCTCGTGGGCGCCGGCGCACATCGCCTTCGCCACCGCGAGGGCCTCGGTCGCGCCGACCTTCAGCTTGCGCGCACGCAGCTCGTAGAGAAACGGGACGACGAGGCTGCTCATGGCGCTCCCTGACTCTTAGGCTGCTCTGGGACAACGACAAGCACCTCGCCCAAGCCCGACTCCACCACAACGCCCCAAAACGAAAGCGGCTGGCCTCAAGCCCCAGCCGCCAACGAAACTACGCGGAGATGAGCGAGAGCTTCCCGACCGGGTTGTAGCCTTCGATCATCACGTCCGCGTGGACGACCTGCGGCGGCTTCATGATCATCGCCATGAGGGGCGCGGGGAGCGGCGGAGGCACCGGGTGGACGCTCTTCAGCGAGATGCGCGGGCCTCCCGCCATGAGGAAGAGGTTGACGGCGATGTTGAGCACCTCGTTCGCGTTCTCGAGGAGGTTCGCCTCGAGCTTCCCCTTCTTCACGCTCTCGGCCGAAACCGTGGGCGGAATGCGGGTCAGCGCCGCGGCCGAAGCCGCTGCGAACGCGATGCTCATCATGCAGACGGCAGCAGGACGCCCCTGCTCGTTGAAGTACACGCCGACGATGCCCGGCGCCTTGAGGCTCGGGAGATAGGGTGCGCCTTTCTTCGACTCGACGCGACGGTCCAGCAGGGCATGCATGTACTCGTCGATCTGTTCGAACGTCGGCAGCGTGTAGATCGCCATCTGTCTTAGACCATCCTCTTCTGGCGGAGCGTGAGGAGGTAAGCACGAATCGAGCCGAGGGTCACCCGGTGGGCGGCCTGCTCGGTTTCCTTCACGGGCTCGACGTGGCCGTCGATGAACATCGGGAGGCCGAGCTTGAAGCCCTTGTCGCTGCCCGCCATGCGCGTCTTCACGCCACCGGCGACGATGTTGATGATCTCACCCATCGCGTCGGCGATGTCGCTCTCCGCGAGACCGTCTTCGTCGCCCACCATGCCGAGGAGCGCGCCGGAGAGAAGGCGGCAGCCCTGCATGTCGGAGACGATGGCAAGCTGGAGGGTCTGGTCGTTGCCGACCATGGCGAGGTAGGCGCCCGCCGTGGGGGGCGGGTACGGAACCTGAGGAAGGAGCTCGTCGATCTGGCAACCTTCGAAGCCGAGCGTCGTCGTTGCGAGCTCGTCCGTCGCCGCCGTGAGGGCGTCGAGCCAGGCCTTGAGGGAGGGGTCGATCTCCATCTTCAGCTCACGTGGGCCCCGATGGCCTCTTGGAAGGACTCGGGCGTGAAGGGCTTGGTGACGAGGAAGAGGGCGCCTTCGCCGAGCGCGAGGTCGCGCGTCTCTTGGGTACCTTCCGAGGTGACGAAGCCGAACTTCGTCTGGTTGCCCTCGGCGCGGAGCGCGCGAAGGAACTCGATGCCCGACATCACGGGCATGTTCCAGTCGGACAGCACGAGCCCAGGGTTCTCCGACTTGACCTTCTGGAGACCTTCCGACCCGTTGCCTGCCTCGATGAATTCGTGGTCGCCGAAGCCTGCCTGGCGGAGCGTTCGCATGACAATCATGCGCATCGCCTTGCTGTCGTCGACAATGAGAATTTTCATCGATCTCTCCTCGGTGAACCGCTCGCGGCTAACTGTTTTCGTCTCGAAGGGGTCTCGGCCCGCATCGTCGACCGCGCCTAACGAAACGCTGTCGAGGGTCGATGATACCGACTCGGACGCGAGCCGGAAGCCCCTTCCATCGTCCGCCGACGCATTTTCCACCGGCGACGCTTACGGAAGTGGCCTCGGCGTCAAGGAACCGACGCTCTCGCCGACGTGTTGACGCCCGTGCGCCCGCCCGCGGGTTCGATCGCGCGCCACGACGCGGCCTCTCCGGTGTTTTGGCCCTGGCACGCATCTTGAGTAACACTTCTTGCCGTGTCCTCCGCCTTCACCCTCCCCCCGGTTCTCCAAGACTACGCCGACGCCGGCCGTAGCCTCGAGGCGCACCGTGGCGGTTCGAAAGACGACACCTTCCGCGCGCTCCTCGACGCGAACCTCGCGCAGCCCGCGGTCGCGGCCCGCGCCAAGCCCACGACGACGACCGTGGTCGCGCCGCGCACGACCAAGTTGAGCGGCAGCGAGGCGAAGGCCGCGCTCGCCCAAGGTTGGCGGAACGTCTACGGCGAGGAGCCGAACGAGAAGACGCAGCAAATCCTCCTCGCCCAGTGGTCCCTCGAGACCGGCCGCGGCAAGGCGATGATGAACTACAACTTCGGCGGCATCAAAGGTACGGGACCGACGGGCCTCACCGCGCGCTACGGAACTCACGAGGTCGAGAACGGCAAGACCGTGTCGATCACCGACGGCTTTCGCGCGTACGAGACCCCCGAGCAAGGCGCGACCGACTACGTGCGCCTCCTCTCGAAGCGCTACGGGTCGGCCCTCGAGAGCGCCAAGGTCGGCGACGCCACGGGTTTCGTGCGCGGCTTGAAGAAGAACGGCTACTTCACGGCGCCCGAGGCCCAGTACGCGAGCGCGATCAACTCGCTCGCCAACCGCGCGGCCGCCCTCGGTGCCGACGCGATCGGCGAGAGCAGCGAAGGCGCCGTCGCCGCCACCACGCCCCGTGCGGCCAGCGTCAACGCGCCCGCGAAGGCTGGCATGCATGGTGCAAGAATTCCGACGAACGCCTTCGGCGGCTTCTTGCCTCCTTCGACGTTCGGGTTCGCACGCAATCGCCTCAGCGGCGACCAACTGCTGAACGACATCGCCGAAGCCGCGCTCGACATCGCGCGTGGCCCCCGCGACCGCGAAGACTCGGGGCGTCGTGATTTCGACGACGCCTTCCAGTGGAGGTTCTGATCATGGACTGGAGCAACAAGACCATCCTCGTTACCGGCGGCACGGGCAGCTTCGGACGCAAGTTCGTCTCGACGATGCTCGAGCGGTTCAAGCCGAAGAAGGTCATCGTCTTTAGCCGCGACGAGCTGAAGCAGCACGAGATGCGCACCACGGGCGGCTTCGACCACCCGAGCCTGCGCTACTTCATCGGCGACGTCCGCGACGGCGAGCGCCTCCGCCGCGCGATGCACGGCGTCGACGTGGTGGTCCACGCGGCCGCGCTCAAGCAGGTCGTCGCATGTGAGTACAACCCGCTCGAAGCCGTGAAGACCAACGTCGACGGCGCGAAGAACATCATCGACGCCGCCATCGACGCGCGCGTCGCGAAGGTGCTCGCGCTCAGCACCGACAAGGCGGTCTCGCCGGTCAACCTCTACGGCGCGACGAAGCTCGTGGCCGAGAAGCTCTTCGTGCAGGCGAACTCCTACGTCGGCGGCGACGTCCCGAAGTTCGCGTGCGTGCGCTACGGCAACGTGGTCGGCAGCCGCGGCAGCGTCGTGCCGGTGTTCCTCGAGCAGCGCAAGACCGGTCGCGTGACCGTGACCGACAAGCGCATGACGCGCTTCTGGATCACCCTCGATCAGGGCGTGAAGCTCGTGACCGATGGCATCGAGCAGATGAACGGCGGCGAGATCTTCGTGCCGAAGATCACCTCGATGAACATCATGGACCTCGTGAAGATCGTCGCGCCCGACTGCAAGGTCGACGAGGTCGGCATTCGCCCCGGCGAGAAGCTCCACGAGGCGCTCCTCTCCGACGAAGAGGCCACGCACACGGTCGACGCCGGCGACAAGTACGTCGTCCTCCCGGTCGCGCAGTCCTGGACGAACAACGCGTGGAACAACGCGAAGAAGGTCTCGCCCGAGTTTCGCTACGTCTCGAACCTCGATGGCAACTGGATGACCGAAGAGGACCTGCGCGCCATGGTGCGCAGCTACGAAACCGCATGATTCCCTACGGGCGCCAGACCGTCGACGACGACGACGTGCAAGCCGTCGTCGAGGTGCTCCGCGGCGCCTGGCTCACGACCGGACCGAACGTCGAGCTCTTCGAGCGCTCCGTCGCCCAGGCGGCAGGCACCCGCCACGCCGTCGCCGTTGCGAATGGCACGGCCGCCCTTCATTGCACCATGCACGCGCTCGGCGTCGGACCGAGCGACGAGGTCATCGTGCCCGCGATCACCTTCGTCGCGACCGCGAACGCCGCGGTCTTCGAGGGCGCGACGCCGGTGTTCGCCGACGTCGAAGCGGACACGCTCACCGTCGACCCACGCTCGGTGGAGGCACGCATCACGCCGCGCACGAAGGCCATCGTCGGCGTCGACTACGCGGGCCAGCCTTGTGACTGGGACGCCCTGCGTGCCGTCGCCGCGAAGCACGGTCTGCCGCTCGTGGCCGACGGATGCCACGCACTCGGCGCAAGCTACCAGGGCGCGCCCGTGGGCTCGCTCGCCGCGATGACGACCTTCAGCTTCCACCCGGTCAAGCACGTGACGACCGGCGAGGGCGGCGCGATCACGACCGACGACGACGAGCTCGCGCGCAAGCTGCGGCTCTTTCGCGCGCACGGCATCGCGACGGACCACCGCACGCGCGAGCAAAAAGGCACCTTCCTCTACGAGATGGTGGAACTTGGCTACAACTACCGCATCTGCGACATCCAGTGCGCCCTCGGCGCCTCGCAGCTGAAGAAGCTCGACGCGTGGGTCCAGCGCCGCCGTGCGATCGCCGCGCGCTACCGCGCTGCGCTCCCCGCGATCGCGGGTCTCGAGGTGCTGCGCGACCGCGACGAGGCGAAGAACGCCTACCACCTCTTCGTCGTGAAAGTCCCCGCAGGTGTCGACCGCGCCGGCGTTCACCGTCGCCTCCGCGAGCTCGGCATCGCCGCGAACGTGCACTACATGCCCGTGCACCTGCACCCGTTTTACCGCGAGCGCTTTGGCACCCACGAAGGGCTCTGCCCCGTGGCCGAGCGCGAGTGGGAGCGCATTCTGTCGATCCCCATGTACCCGGCGATGAGCGACGCCGACGTCGACACGGTGGTCGCGGCCCTCGCAACGGCGCTCGCGTAAGCGCGCGTTTCGCGCGGTGTCAGCTCGAGGAGTCGTCCGCGTTCGGCTCTCTCGGCGCGACCGGAGCGACGCGACGCACTCGACGCCGCAGGTGCTCCCCCGCTCCTGCGAGCGCCAAAGCCGCCGCGACGAGCGCGCCCGCGATGACGCCGCGAGGCGACGAAGCGGGTGCCTTCACGGGCTCCGGTGAGGCGGTCCCCGTGAGCGTGCGATCGACGACCCCGCGGTGCGCGAGCACGTCGGCGTGTGCCGCGCGGATCTCCGCCGCAAGCTCGCTTTCGAGCTCGGGTCCGCCGGCCCAGGCCGCACGAACGAGCCAGCTCTCGCGCTCTTCCGCGCTCGGTGCGCTCGGCGTGTGCCTGTCCGCACGGGCGGCGGCGACGAGGAAGCCCGCGAGCTCGCGACGATCCGGGTGATCGGCCGCGAGGCGCAACGCACGCTCGGCGGCCTCGGCGGCCGCAAGGGGTTTCCCGTCTTTTGCCTGATTGCGCGCGTCCTCGAGCGCCGCCATTGCGGGGCCGAGGCGCTGGGCGTCGAGGCGCGCGAAGAGCTCGTCGGCGAGACGCTTCGAGTACCAGTCTTCCGGTGCCGCCTGCCCCGCGACGTTTCGCCATGCTTCGCGGAGCTTCCAGATCGCCTCGCGCCCGTATGCACGCACGGCCTCGCGCGCCGCCTCGCGGACCTCGCGACGATCGGCGTCGACGTGATCGATGAGGAGGCCGAGCGCTTCGGGCTCACGCCAGCCACCGAGCACCGTGAAGACGCGCGCCACGCTCTTCGGGTCGGTCATCGATGCGAGATCGGCGGGCTTGCGCTTTTTCAGCGCCTCGAGGCGCTCTGCAGCCCATTTTCGCAGGGGAACCGCGCCGTCGCGGCGTACCGTGTAGAGTGCAGCTATCGCCTCGTCACCGCCGCTCTTGAGCGTCGACGCGATCGCACCTTCGAAGGCTCCCTTGGCGTCGAGCTCGAGGCTCGCCGCGAGCGCGTATCCGTCGATGCCCTTCGCGCTTCGCGCACCGATCAGCGCGCACGCGAACGACGTAGCGCTCTTCGCGTTGACCGTCGTCTTCCCTTCGAGCTGCTCGACGAGGCACGTGAGCCACGCGTCGGGGTCGGCGCTCCGCGATCGGCAGGCCCGGCGCGGGTCTTCGAGCATGCGCGCCACGCCTTCACCAGGCACGCGGCGCGCGTCGTCGACAAGCAGCTTCAGCTCGGGGAGATCCGCCGCGCTGGCGCTCCTAAAGCGCCCAACGGCCGCAGCGCGCGTGTCGGCACTGCGTGCATCCTGCATCCACTCGCGCAGGGGCTTGTCTTGCGCACGAGCGGGAGCGGCGACGCCCACGAGCGCCGCCCACACGAGGAGCCCGCCACGCGCCCCCCGCACCGGTCAGTCTCGAATCTCGAAGTCGTCGAACTCGCCGGTGTAGCTCTTCCAGCGCGTGTCGACGTACTCCACGCGCGCAGCGCTGGGTCCACGCTGCGCCCACGCCATGACGTCGCGGATCACGTTCTCGTCGCCCTCGACGAGCATCTCGACGTTGCCGTCGGAGCGGTTCTTCACCCACCCGGTCGCGCCGAGGCGACGGCACTCACGCTGCGCCGAGGCCCGAAAGAACACGCCCTGCACGCGACCGCGCACGACGAGCTGAACTGCTTTGTTCGCCATCAGGCATTCCTCCCAATCGAAGGGGTCAGGAGCTCACGCGCGCGTCGCGAGCGGCGAGGGCCGCGCGCACGAACGACGAGAAGAGCGGGTGCGGCGCCGTCGGGCGGCTCTTGAACTCCGGGTGAAACTGGCACGCGAGGAAGTACGGGTGCTCCGGGAGCTCCACGGTCTCGACGAGCGAGTCGTCCGGCGCGGTGCCGGCGAGCGAGAGCCCCGCCGCCGCGAGCTGCGTGCGGTAGGCGTTCGAGACCTCGTAGCGGTGGCGGTGGCGCTCGCTGATCTCGGTCGTGCCGTAGGCCTTCGCCGCGACGGAGCCGGGCTTGAGCGCGCACGGGTAAGCGCCGAGGCGCATGGTCGCCCCTTTTTGCTTCACGGCTCGCTGGTCGTGCATGAGGTCGATGACGGCGTTCTCGGCGTCCGGGTCGAACTCGCGGCTCTGCGCGTTCGCGATGCCGGCCACGTGCCGCGCGTACTCGACGACCGCGAGCTGCATGCCGAGGCAGATGCCGAAGAAGGGGACGCCTTTTTCGCGCGCGTACTTGATCGCCTGAATTTTTCCTTCCGCGCCGCGCTCACCGAAGCCGCCCGGCACGAGGATCGCGTCGAGGTTCGCCAGGCACCCCGTGCCCTCGGTCTCGATCTTCTCGGAGTCGATGTACTCGAGCTCCACGCGCGCCTCGTTCGCCAAGCCGCCGTGCACGAGCGCCTCGTGGAGCGACTTGTAGGCGTCCTTGTAGTGCACGTACTTGCCGCAGATGCCGATCTTCACGGTGCCCTTCGCGGGGCGGAGGAAGCGGCTCACGATGCGATCCCACTGCGCGAGGTCCGGGCGCCGCGACCAAATGTTCAGGCGCTCGCACACGAGGTCGTCGAGGCCCTGCTCGTGGAGCTTGCGCGGCACCTCGTAGATGCACTGCACGTCGATGGCGCTGAAGACCGCGTTCGTCGCGACGTTCGAGAAGAGCCCGATCTTGCTCTTGATCGCGTCGCTGAGCGGCTCCTGGCAGCGGCAAAGAAGGACGTCGGGCTGGATGCCGATCTCGCGCATCTCCTTGACCGAGTGCTGCGTGGGCTTGGTCTTCAGCTCACCGGCGCTGGCGATCCACGGCACGAGCGTGACGTGGAGGCTGATGGCGTTTTGCGGACCCGCCTCGATCTTGAGCTGGCGGAGCGCCTCGAGGAACGGGAGCGACTCGATGTCGCCGACGGTGCCGCCGACTTCGACGATCGCCACGTCCACACCCTCGCAGGCGTCGAGCACGCGCGAGCGGATCTCGTCGGTGATGTGCGGGATGACCTGCACGGTCGCGCCGAGGTACTCGCCGCGGCGCTCCT
>CAIOHM010000228.1 GCA_903858055.1 uncultured delta proteobacterium | reverse complement strand
GAAGATGCGGATGGCGCCGATGTGCTTCTTCTCGATCTGGCCGCGGCGGCACAAGATGGGGACGATCCAGCGCGGGTCCGCTTGGTGTGCGTGGCCCACGTTCATGCGGAACCAAGCGCCGCCCTTCATGGGCTCGCGGGCCTCACGACGGGGCTCCGCGTCGACGCGCGCGTAGAGCGCGGACGACTCGGCGAGTTCTTCGGCCACGGGGCGCTTGCCGCGCTCGGTCGCTGCGAGGAGCCCCGAGACGGCCTCCGCGCCGAGCTTCTCGAGCAGCTTCGCCCCGAGTTCACGATCGAAGTCGCCAAGCGCGCCCGCTCGCTCGCTTGCATCCTGCAAGATCTTCTCTTCGTCGAGGCGTGCGATCTGCTCGGCGGTGGGGATCGGCGCCCACTCGGGGTCGACGGAGGCCTCGCGCAGCATGCGCTCCGCCGCGCGGCGCTTGGCCGGCGGCACGAGAAGCGCCGAGATGCCCTTCTTGCCCGCGCGCCCCGTGCGGCCGCTGCGGTGCTGGAGCACGGCGCCGTCGTTCGGCAGGTCCGCGTGGATGACGAGCCCGAGGTGCGGAAGGTCGAGACCGCGTGCGGCGACGTCGGTGGCGACGAGGACGTTCGCGCGACCGTCACGCACGGCCTTGAGCGCGCGCGTACGCTCGTTTTGCGAGAGCTCGCCCGAGAGCGGCACGGCGTTGAAGCCGCGCTCCACGAGGTTCGAATGCAGGTGGGCCACGCCGTCGCGGGTCGCGACGAAGACGATGGCGGTTACGCCCTCGTGTGCGCGGAGGATGTTGACGACCGCGTGCTCGCGCTCGCGGTAGGAGACGAGGTGCGCGCGGTACGTGATGTCGCTGTGCGCCTCTTCCGGGTCGGTCGCCTGCACGCGAACGGCGTCGCGCTGGTAGCTCTTCGCGAGCGAGGCGATGCCCGCAGGAAAGGTCGCGCTGAAGAGCAGCGTGCGGCGCTCTTGGGGCGCGGCGCCGAGCAGCGTCTCGAGGTCGTCGCGAAAGCCCATGTCGAGCATCTCGTCGGCCTCGTCGAGGACCACGGCGGACAGCTTCGAGAGGCGCAGCGTGCCGCGATCGAGGTGGTCGCAGAGGCGGCCCGGCGTGCCGACGACGATGTGTGGCCCGGAGTCGAGGGCGCGGCGCTCCTGGCCGAAGTCCATGCCGCCGAGGCAGGTGGTCACGCGGCCGCCGGCGGGCTGGTAGAGCCACGTGAGCTCGCGCGCGACCTGGCTCGCAAGCTCGCGCGTCGGCGCGACGACGAGGACCACGGGGTCCGCGGCGGGGGCGAAGCGCGGCGACTCCCCGAGGAGCGTCTTGGCGAGCGCGATGCCGAACGCCACGGTCTTTCCCGAGCCCGTCTTGGCCGACACGAGGAGGTCGCGCTCGTCGCACTCGCTGGCGAGGACCGAGGCCTGCACGGGCGTCGCCGTCTCGTACCCGCGGGCCTCGAGGGCGGCAAGCAGCGACGGATGGACGGAAAGCTCTCGAAAAGGATGCATTTTCCCGCGCGTAGCAGGTTCGCGCCCCCGGCGCTCAACAAGAAGCGTCAGGCGAGCCGATTCGTGCGGTCTGCACCCGTTTCGTGCGCGGGAATCAGGGGATTTCGCTACGCGAGGCCGCAAGCTCCGCGGCGAGCGAGCG
>CAIOHM010000227.1 GCA_903858055.1 uncultured delta proteobacterium | reverse complement strand
CTACACGAAGCGAGCGGAATCCGAAGGCCGAGATCGCGCCGAAACGCGAAGAATCCGCGACCGCGAGTGGGATCGTTCACGTCTCCTCGCGCGCGGTCGAAGCCGCCTCCCACGTGCGGAGGCCGCGGCGAGCGTGCCGGCCCGTCAGACTTCCGCGCGGGCCCACTGCGCGACGAAGAGCGCGCCACCGAGGAGCGTGCTCCGGTCGACGCGCAGCGTGCCGCCGTGCTCGCGGATCACCCGCTGAACGATCGCGAGGCCGAGCCCCGTGCCCTGACCGCGGGGCTTCGTCGTGAAGAACGGCTCGAGGATGCGCGTGCGCAGGTCGTCGGGCACGCCGGGGCCGCTGTCGTGCACCTCGAGCGCGAAGCGATTCGCGTCGAAGAAGGCTCGCACGAGGATGCGCGGAGCCCGCGCCGAGGCGGCGTGGCGATGCTCCGCGAGCGCGTCGGCGGCGTTCGAGACGAGGTTCATGACGAGCTGCCCGAGGCCGGTCGCGTCGAGGCGCACGAGGCCGTCGCTCACCTGCACCTCGAGCTCGGCGAGCTTCGTCCGGGAGCGGCACAAGACGAGCGCTTCGCGCACGACGTCGGCGACACGGACCTCGTCGTGATCGCCCCCGCCGGGACGCGCTTGGTTGCGCATCGCGAGGCTGATGGCGTCCATCGCGTGCGCGCCGGTCTCGACCCACTCGGAGACCTGCTCGACGACGGCGACCGCCTCCTCACGCCGCGAGTCGCTCGCGCTGCGCAAGTCGGGCACCGTCGCCTTGAGCTGCTCGGCTGCATTCTGCACGTAGTTGAGCGGGTTTCGCAGATCGTGCGCGATGCCGGCCATCAGCATGCCGAGCGTGGCCATGTTCTCGGCTTGCGCGAGCTGGTGCGTCGCCGTGTCGAGCTCGCCTTGCAAGCGTCGGCGCTCTTCGAGCTCGTGCATCGCGAGTTCGCGCGCGGCCAAGGCCTCGTTGGCGCTCGCGAGAGCCCGATGGCCCTGCGCGATGATCTCCTCCTGAAGCGCGCGGATCTGATCCGCGAGCGCGAACGAGAGGAGCACGAACTCGGCGAGGCTCCCGAGCTGCTGCGCGTTCGTCGTGAAGGCGTTCGTCGGCACGGCCCCGATCACGCGCAAGCCGTTGAGCGCGGTGCCGCCGATCAGAGCTCCCCACGCAAGGAGGTAGAGGCGCGCCGAGCGATCGCCGCGCGCCGCCAGCGCGACCGCCGCCCAAAGGACCACGACGATGCCCAGGAGCCCGACCGCGATGTTCCCCTTCATGCAGGCGCCGATCGGCAGCACGACGCCGAGGGCGGGGACGGCCGCGGAGGCGACGACGATGAACCGCAACGCGAGGGCTTCGCGAGGCCGCTTCTCCTCGAGCCGCAAGAAGTGCGAGCCAAACGCCGCGGCCGCGCCCGACGTGAGGGCCATCGCGACGACCACGCACCAGTCGAGCGCGTGGGGAGGAGCGGCGTCGACGAAGATCGCGAGCTGACCGCCGAAGGCCGCCTGGAAGAGCATGTAGAGCGCAAGGAAACCGACGTAGCGGCCGTAGGTCGCGCTGCGGGTCGCGATCGCCACGAACGCGCTGAAGACGCCGATGAGCGCGAGCCCGCCGAAGTAGAGCCATTGGAGCGTGGCGTCCGCCCACGCGTGCTCTTCGAACGAGCGCACGGTGTAGAGCTCGTAGGCGAGCTGGTGCGAAGCGCGGCTCTCGAGGCGCACGTAGATCGTGCGCGCCCCCGCGGCGATGCGCACGGCGGGGAAGCGATGGCGCGGAAAGGCTCGCTCGGCCTGGGGCACGTGGTCGCCGGCGCGTCCCACGACATGGAGCGCACCGGAGCCGTCGACCACCGCGACCTCCACGAGATCGGCCACGCCCTGCCCTTGCTCGAGCACGAGGTCACTGGGCGACGCGCGCCGGTCCGTCACGGTGAAGCGCGCCCACTCGACCCCCTCGCGGTAGCCGAAGCTCGGGACCTCTCGCGGCGCCGGCGCGAACGCGAGCGCCCCGCCCTGCACCTCTGCGAAGCCAAACGACGCGCCCGGATCGTAGGCGATCTCCATCGCAGCGCCCACGCGCACCGCCTCGTGCGCATCGTCGAGGATCACCTCACCGGCCTGCGCCACGCTCGACCATCCGATGAGGAACGCGAGCAAGGCGACGAGTCGGATCATGTACCTCGCGGCCATCGTGCCACGAAACGCGCGCCGCCCAAAGTGGGGCTGCGATCGATCGTCAGCGCGCCTCCGTGCTGCTTGACCACGCGCTGCACGATCGCCAAGCCAAGCCCGGTGCCCACGCCGCGCGGCTTCGTCGTAAAGAACGGCTCGAGGATCTTCGAGCGAAGCCCCTCGGGAATCCCCGGACCGCTGTCGTGCACCGCGAGCATGACCTCGTCGCCCTCGAGGCGCCCCTCCACCAGGATCGTATGCTGACCGCGCCAGTCGGCCTCTTGCTGCTCCTTCAGCGCGTCGGCGGCGTTCGAGACGAGGTTCATGACGAGCTGACCGATGCCGGTCGCGTCCGCGAGGGCGGAGACCGCCTCGACCTGGTTGTCGACCTGAAAGACCCGGGTGCGCGTGCGGCACAGCAGGAGCGCTTCGTCGACGACCTCGCGGAGGTCCATCGCCTGAAGCTCGGTCTGCCCGCCGCGCGACTGGTTGCGCATGGCCAGGCTGATCGCGTCCATCGAGGCGGTCCCTTGTGCGACCCAGCCGAGCGCTTCGTCGAGCTGCTCGCCGGCCTTCACGCGCGCGCGGTCGTCCGCGCCGAGCAGCGAAGGCACGAGGTCGCGGATGTACTCGCCCGCGCCGCGCACGGCACCGATCGGGTTTCGAATGTCGTGCGCAATGCCGGCCATGAGCATGCCGAGCGTCGCCATGTTCTCCGCTTGCGTGAGCTGCTGCGAGGCCACGTCGAGCTCGCCTTGGAGGCGCCGGCGCTCCTCGAGCTCGCGCATGGCCATCTCGCGCGCGGCGAGCGCTTCGTCCGAGGCCTTCTTCGCCGCCTCCGCGTGCACGAGGGCCTCGTTCGCGTTCGCGAGCGCGAGCTCTCCCTTCGCGATGACCTCGTGCTGGAGCTGCTTGATGCGATCGGCGAGGGCGAACGAGAGCAGGAGGAACTCGATGACCGAGCCCACCTGCTGCGCGTTGGCGGTCAGCACGTTCGTCGTGACGACGCCGACCATGCGGAGCGAGTTGAGCGTCGTGCCCACGATCATCGCGGACCACGCGAGGAGGTAGAAGCGTGCGGAGCGGTTGCCTTCGCGCGCGAGGCCGACCGCCGATACGAAGACGACGGCGATGCACACGAGCCCGATCACGATGACGGTTTGCGCCACGACCCCGTACGGGACGAACGCCAACCCGATGGGCGACGCGAGCAAGGCGAATGCGACCGCGCGAATCGCACGCCCGAGCCGAGGACGGCGGTCGGGTAGCTCGAGGAGCTCGTTCGCGAAGAAGCCGGCGGTCGCGAAGCAGAGCGACATGAAGCCGGGGCTCACGTAGTCGACGAAGAAGGGCTCTCGCACGGGGAAGAAGAGCGACGCCTGACCGCCGATCCCTGCCTGAAAGCCGAGGTACGAGAAGAGGAACGCGACGTAGCTCGCGTACGTGCGGCTCCGCGTCGCGACCGCGACGAGGAGGTTGTAGAGGCCCATCAGGACCAGTCCGCCGAAGTAGCTCCACTGCGCGAGGCCATCGACCCACTCGCGCTGGAGAAAGGCCTCGCGCGCATACAACGTATAGACGAGCTGATGCGCGCCCACGCTCCGAAAGGCGATGACGAGCTCGGCGGTGCCCGGCGGTACGCGCACGCTCGGGTAGCGGTAACGAGGGAAATCACGCTCTTCGCGCGGCACGTGGTCGCCGGCGCGGCGGAGCGCGTGGACGCCGCCCGTTGCATCGAGGCTCCACACGTCGAGCACGTCCGTGAGCCCCTGTGCCTGCTCGAGCACGAGCTCGCTCGGCGCCGCACGCCGATCGTCGACGCGGACCCGGGCCCACTCGACGCCGCCGCGGTACCCGAAGGTCGGCGCGCTCTTCGTCGAAGGCTCGAAAGCCAGCTTGCCCGCGAGCACGTCGGCGGCGGTGAGCTCGCCCGTGGGATCGTAGGCGAGCTCCATCGCGAGGCCGACCGGCGCCTCTTCGAACGTCGGGCCCACGACCACGGGAGCGGCCGCCGCACGACCGGCGACGAGGAGCACGAGCAGCACGAGCGCGAGCAGGCTGCGCAAGCACAAGGCTTGCCTCACGTTTTTGCGCACCCTGCGTCCGACCATCGCGACGCTAGAGCATCGCAGCTTCGCGCGTGTTGCAACGCGGCAGCCGCAAAAACGTCACAAGCCCGCCGGCAATCACCGACGGGCTCGTGAACATGGATCGCGCCGATGGTGCGCTACTTGAGGCTCGACACCATTTCGGGGACGGCGGCGAAGAGGTCGCCCACGAGGCCGTAGTCGGCGACCTGGAAGATCGGCGCCTCCGCGTCCTTGTTGATGGCGACGATGGTCTTCGAGCCCTTCATGCCGGCGAGGTGCTGGATCGCGCCGCTGATGCCGACCGCCACGTAGAGCGTGGGGGCGACGATGCGGCCCGTCTGGCCGACCTGGAGCTCCGCGGGGGCGTAGCCGGCGTCGCACGCGGCGCGGCTCGCACCGACGGCGGCGCCGAGGAGGTTCGCGAGCGGGTCGAGCACCTGAGCGAACTGCTCCTTGAGCGCGCGGCCACCGCTGACGATGACGCGGGCCTCGCCGAGGTCCGGACGGCTGCTCTTGCTACCCTCGAGGGAGATGAACTCCACGCGGGCCGCCGCAGCGTCGGCCGGCTGCACGGCCACGGCCTCGACGGCGCTCGCACCGCCGGTCGCTTCCGCCGCGGCGAACTCGCTCTGGCGCACGGTGATGACCTGGGTCGCCGTGCCGAGCGTGCAGGTGCCGTAGGCGTTGCCCGCGAAGACGGGGCGCTTGAAGACGAGCTTGCCGCCCTCGGCCGTGACGCCGCTGATGTCCGGCGCGTAGCCCGCCGCGAGCTTGGCGGCGACGCGCGGGGCGAGGTCCTTGCCGAAGCTCGAGGCCGTGGCGACGACGACCTTGTAGCCCTTCGCGACCGACGCGACGGTCGGCGCGAAGCGCTCGCAGATGTAGTTTGCAAGCGATGCGTCGTCGGCGGTGAGGACCTTGCCTGCACCAAAGCCGGTGACTTCCGCCGCGGCCGCAGCCGCACCGGCGCCCACGACGAGGACGTCGAAAGGCTGGGAGATCTGGCGCGCAAACGTGATGGCGCTCAGCGTGGACTTCTTGACCTTGCCCTCGTGGAGCTCGGCGACGACGAGTGTGTGGCTCATTTCAACCTCTCTCTTCTCGGGCTCGATCAGACGACACGGGCTTCGTTGCGGAGCTTTTCGACGAGCTCGGCGACGTCCTTGACCTTGATGCCGGCCTTGCGCGCCGGCGGGAGCTCGAAGGTGCCGTAGGCAATCTTCGACGCGGCGTCGCTCACGAGATCCGCGAGCTTCACCTCCACGAGTGGCTTCTTCTTCGCCGCCATGATCGCCATGAGCGCCGCGAAGCGGACGCCGTCGGCGTACGTGTGCGCGGGCGAGTGCTTCGAGGAGACGCTCGTCGGTGCGACGATGCGAAGGTCGACCGAGACGACCGCCGGGAGCGTCACGCGCACGGTGAGCGTGCCACCGTCGACTTCACGGCCCACGAGGAGGGCCTTGTCGTCCTCGCTCTTGATGGT
>CAIOHM010000226.1 GCA_903858055.1 uncultured delta proteobacterium | reverse complement strand
GAGCTCGGCCTCGCGCTCGAGGAAAACTCGCCGAGCGCGGAGCGTTGAGGGCGCCGCGATGGCGGGGCTAGAAGTGACCCGAAAGGCCGACGATCTTCTGGCTGCCGAGTAGGTCGAGGTGCGGCGCGATGACGAGCCCGACCTCCGCGCTTGGTGCCTTCTTCGGAGCGAAGAGGTACCAGCCAACGCCGAACGCGGTCCCTGCGATCGCGGCGCCGAGGCTGATGTTGCCGAAGAGCGCGTCTTTGTCGATCGCGTCGTAGTTCTCGCGAAGCGTCGTGCAGAGGTTCGCGAAGGCCGGGTTCGGGTTCGTGCTGCTGCACGTGCCGCGCCCGCCACCTTCGGCCCGAATGTAGGCTTCGGTCTGGTTGGCGTTGTCGGTCGCGCTCTTCTTCGCGATGAGGAAAACCACCGCGCCGACGGTGCCGGCGGCGCCCACGCCAAGACCCGCGTACACCGGCACGATGTTCTCCGGGGCCGCGAAGAGGTCGGACTTGGGTCCGGCGCTCGGCACGGGTTCCGTGCTCGCGACGACCGGCGGCGCGACGACCGGGCTCACGGGGACCGCGACCACGGCCGTGACGGAGGGCTCGGTGGCGCGAAGCTCGAAGCTCTCGCCCGCCGAGAAGGTCCGCTCGCCGTCGCGCAGGGTGACTCCGCCCGCGCCCTCGAGCGTGAAGCGATGGGACCCGACCTCGACCTCGACCACCGTGCCGCGCGCCGTGACCGCCGTGGCCACACCGTCGACAATCACACGGCGTGCGCTCTCGGTGTCCACGACGATGCGCGGGGTCTTCAGCGAGGCGTCGGCGATCCCTTTGCGCGCCTCTTCCTTTTGCGCCGGCGTCGCGTTCGGCGCTTCGGCGACGAAGGCCTCGAAGTTACGCTTCGCTTCGAGCGGGCGGTTCGTTCGGAGCGCGCACTGGGCCACGTTGAGCAGCACCACGGGGTGGCGCTTCAGCGCGAGCGCTTGAAGGAACGCGACGCGTGCCGACTCGTAGTCGCCGTGGTCGAAGAGCTCGACGCCCTCTTGGAAACGCGCGCGCGCCGCCGTGGTCGTCGCGTCCGCGGGCGCCTGGGCCCACGCCGAACCCACGACGACGAAGGCCGCAGCGAACGCGGCGAAGAAGGTGCGGTTCGCGGTCGTCCTCCTCATCACGGGAGACAGTATCGAGCCGCTCTCGCCCGACCAAATCAAAACGGGTTGTCGCGAACGATCGCCGGAGCCGCGCTGGAATTGGACGCTTTGGCTGGAGCGGCCGGCTTGGGGGATGGCGACGGATCCGTCTTCGCCACGGGCGATGCGGGCGCGACGGGCGCCGCGGGCGCGCTCGCGCGAGCAGGGGCCGCAACGGGGGCGGGCGTAGGAGCGACCGCAGGCAGCGCGGGTTGTGCGGGCGGCGCGAGGGGTGCAGCAGCGGCCTTGACGCTCGCCTTCGCGGGCGCCGCGGCGGGGGAAGGCTCCGGCGTGGGGGCAACCTTCGCGGGCTCCTCGGCAGCGACCTCTTCCGCGGGTGGTGGCGGCGGGACCGCGCGCTCGGGCTCCTCGGCGACTTGCGCCGCGGGAGCCGCGGGAGCTTGCGGCGCGGCCTTGACGAGGGGCTCGGGCGTCTCGCGCGTCTTGAGGAGAAGCGCACCGATGCCGAGCGCTGCCAGCACGGCGAGGAGCGCCGGCACCAGCGGCGAGGCCTTCTTCGACTTATGCGGGCGGAGCGTGACGCGGTTCGCCTCGAGGCCGGTGATGCGGACCGCGGACATCGGCATCGTGGGGAGGCGCGACGGAGCCTGCGGGTCGTTGAAAACGATCTTGGGCGTCTCTTCGCGGACCGCGACGCGCGGCGGGGGCGTATGCAGCTGCGCCTCGGCCTTGATGGAAGGCTCTGGTTCGCTGCGGAGCGTCTTCTTGGGCTTCGCCGCGGGCTTGGGCTGCGGCGGCGGAACCGTGGCCGCCTCGTGCGGGTCGGGCTGGGTCGACGTGGAAGCGGGCACCGTGACGACCGGGAGCACGACCTGCGGCAAGTCGATGGGCGTGGCGTCGTTGCGGTCCGCGTGGGTCACGACCGGACGCGCGGGCGGCTCGCTCGCCTGCGGTGCGCTCGGCTCGACGGGGCTCGCGATCACCGGAACGCGCGGGGCCGCGGGAATCTCGGGGTTTTCGAGCTTCAGGGCGGAGGGAGGGCTCGCGTTCGCGTCTGGCGCGGCGGCGGGCGGAGGCATGCTCGGCTTGCGTCGGAACGAGGGAACGACCGCGTCAGCGAGGCGGTCCAGTTCGATCGAGTCGTCAGCCGAAGAAGCCATCGTGTTCACCCGTAGCGGACCGCTTTGCGGCGTTCAAGGTTCGAGCGCGCGGGCGGCGGCGTATGGCCCTCGCGCACAACCAGAATGGAAGAGAGGGAGACGTCGCGGAAGAACACGAGGCGCGCACCCACCTCTGCCGCGGCCTCGGCCCCGCGTGCGCGTGTCTCGAAGCGAAGACGCGCACAGCGCCCTGCGACGGCCGTGTACGCGACGAGCGACCCGACGACGACGCCCTCACGCTCCTCGGCGAAGGCCTCGAATGCGACCTCGAGCGCGAGCGGCGCGCGCACGGTCCCTTCGTCGATTCGGGAGCGAGAGGCGCTCGAGCTCGTTGCGTAGGTACGTGCACACTGCACGGAGCTCCCAAAGCTCCCCTCTACGAGCTCGGCCGAGAGCGTCGACGCGCTCGCGCGATGCCGGGCGTCGTAGCGTTGCACTTCGTCGCGCTCTGTCGACCACCCCTCGGCGTCGGGCAGCAGTAGCGAGAGCGGGAGAAACCCGAGCCTTCGGAGCTGCCTCGTGAGCGTGGCGGGCGGGATGACCGGCGCGGTGGCGGGGGCCTTGGCGACCTCGGCCGGTGCCTTCGCGGGAGCTTCGTGACAGCCGCTGCACGCGAGCGAAAAAAGCGACACCGCGAAGGCTCGCGCCAAGGGCGAGCGCTCCGCGGTGCGTGCCGCACGCGAGGGTGCGACGGCGGGGATCAAGGGACGAGCGTGAGCCACTCGGGGTGGCTGTTGTCGGCGCCGCTGACGATCCCGAAGTAGCGCTCCTGAAGGCGCTGCGTGATGGGGCCGCGCTTGCCCGTACCGATGGGGCGATCGTCGATCTCGCGGACCGGCGTGACCTCGGCGGCCGTGCCCGTGAAGAACACTTCGTCGGCGAGCCAGAGCTGCTCGCGCGAGAGGCGCCCTTCGGAGACCGTGAGGCCCTCCTCTTTGGCGAGGTGGATGATGGTGTCGCGCGTGATGCCCGCGAGCACGGAGCAGCTCAGGTCCGGCGTGTGGATGACGCCGTTCTTGATGACGAAGATGTTCTCGCCGGTGCCTTCGCAGACGTTGCCCTGGACGTCGAGGAGGATGGCCTCGTCGTAGCCGCCGAGCTTCGCCTCGCGCTTGGCGAGCACGCTGTTCGTGTACTGACCGGTCATCTTCGCCTTCGGGAGGCTGATGTTCACGTGCATGCGCGAGAACGAGCTCACCTTGGCGCGGATGCCGTTCTCGATGGCTGCGGCGCCGAGGTAGCGGCCCCACTTCCACGCAATGACCGAGGTCTTCACGGGGTTGTCCGGGGCGTAGATGCCCATCGCGCCCTCGCCCATGTAGATGAGCGGGCGGAGGTAGCCGTCTTCCATGCCGTTGGCCTGGAGCACCTGGATGCACGCCTGGTTGATGGCTTCGACGTCGTAGGTCGGCTTCATCAGAGCGAGGCGGCAGGTGTCGAGGAGACGACGGGTGTGCTCGGTCAGACGAAAAATATACGTCTTGCCGTCGGCGCGCTTGTAGGCGCGGACGCCTTCGAAG
>CAIOHM010000225.1 GCA_903858055.1 uncultured delta proteobacterium | reverse complement strand
CGCGTGCGCGCCGGTCGCTTCGATCTCGGCCTGGGCGAGGTACGCCTCCGCGAGCGCGAGATGGTACGGCGCCTTCTCTTGGGCGTTGGCGGCCCGTGCGCGTTCCACCGCGCGGTGGGCGCTGAGCCCCTTCGAGACGTGCAGAACGCTCCCGCACCCGGCGACGAGACCACAGCAAAGGAGCGCTAGAACGTGCAGCCGCATCGCGCTCTCTCGGGTATCAGCGCAAAAAGAAGGGCGCAAGAGCCAGTCGCCCTCGCGCCCATCGACCCACGGGGGGCCGCGCTCAGATCTTGCGGTACAGGCCCACCACGACGCCGAGCAGCATCGTCGAACGGAAGTCCACGGCGCGCACGAGGATCGGCGCCATGTCCTTGTTTGCCGGCTGGAAGCGGATGTAGTCGCTCTCCGGGTAGTAGTACTTGCACGTGGCTTCGTCGCCGATGAGCGCGACGACGATCTCGCCGCGGCGCGCGGTGTTCTGCCGGCGCACGAAGAGGATGTCGCCGGTGTGGATGCCGGCTTCGATCATGGAGTCGCCGGAGACGCGGAGCCCGAAGACCTCGCCCTGGCCGCGCACCATCGAGCGGTCGACGCGCACGGTGTCGAGCACGTGCTCGTCCGCGAGGATCGGCGCACCGGCGGCCACGCGCCCCAGCACCTTGATCTCGAGGAGGTCGTCGTTCGCCGGCGTCTTGTCGCCGAGCGCCTCGCCGGCGTCGTCGAGCGTGAGCTGTTGGCCCATCACGGTGGGGCGCAGCGCGCGGGACTTCATGTCCTCACGCTTGAGGTACCCCTTGCGCTCGAGCGCGCGCAGGTGATCGTTGACGCCGTTCGTGGAACGGATCCCCATGCGAGCGCCGATCTCGCGCAGCGTGGGCGGGTAGCCGCGTTCGGAGATCGACTCCTGGATAAACTGCAGCACGAGCTGCTGCCGTTCCGTCAATTCTTGCATGGTGCACGCAAGGTACTGAACGGGTGCGCAATCGTCAACGAAGCTGCACCGATTTTCCCGTGAACACGTGGCAACCACTGGAAATGCAAGCGCTTGAACACCTGCACGGCATGGGTGGCGCCGCGCCGGCCGGGCGCGAGGCCCGCAACGCCCACGCGATCAGTGGGTGCCGTGGGCCGCGAGCCAGCGCTCCGCGTCGAGGGCCGCCATGCAACCGGAGCCCGCCGCCGTGACGGCCTGGCGGTAGACGAAGTCCTGCACGTCGCCCGCCGCGAACACCCCGGGCACGCTCGTGCGCGACGAGCCGGGCTCGGCCTTGATGTAGCCGTTGTCGTGGAGCGCGAGCTGGCCCGCGAAGAGATCCGTGTTCGGCGTGTGGCCGATCGCCACGAAGACGCCGGTGACCGCGAGCGGGCGCGTCTCGCCGTTTCGCGTGTCGCGGAGCGTGACGCCGGTGACCTCGCCCTTCGCCGGGTCGTGGACCTCGGCGATCTCCGACCACCACGCGACCTCGATCTTTGGGTTCTCGAGCACCCGCGTCTGCATGGCCTTGCTCGCGCGGAACTCGCCGCGGCGGTGGATGACCGTGACCTTCGCGCAGAGACCGGAGAGGTACATGGCCTCCTCCATCGCCGTGTCGCCGCCGCCGACGATGCAGACCTCTTGGCCGCGGAAGAACGCGCCGTCGCACACGGCGCAGGCCGAAACGCCGCGGCCCTTGAGCGCCTGCTCGGTCGGGATCTCGAGCCACTTCGCCTGAGCTCCCGTCGCGATGATCACGGTCTCGGCCAGGTACTCGACCTCGGGGTCGCCGGCCCACACCTTGAACGGACGCGAGGAAAAGTCCACGCGGTTTACGTCTTCCGAGAGGATCTCGCAGCCCTGGTGCGCGGACTGCTCGCGGAACGAGGCCATGAGCTCGGGGCCAGTCACCTTCGCGGGGAAGCCCGGGTAGTTCTCGACGTCGTTCGTGATCATGAGCTGGCCGCCGGGAATGCCCCCGCGAACCACGCCCTCGAACATGAGGGGCTTCAGGTTCGCGCGCGCCGCGTAGATGCCCGCCGTGTGACCGGCCGGACCGGAGCCGATGATGATGACCTTGCGCACGTTGCTGCTGCTCATGGGCACTCCCAACCAAACTTGTGGAACGAAAGAAAGCGCCTCCCGCGAGCGAGCCGCGAAAGGCGCAGGAGCGTGCGGCGGCCTACCAGCGGTAGGTGGCGCCGATGGCGAGCGAATCGACGGCGTTCGTGATCTTGCCGAGGTTCACCGGCCAATTCGAACGGTAGACCGGGTTGCCTGAGGTCGAGCAGGTGCCGCTGAACTGAGCCGTCTGCGGCGAGGGGTTGCACGCGGTGCCCGTGAGCGCGGAGACGCCCGCGGCGTTCGGGTCGTCGTTCACCGCGTCCGCCACGAACATGTGCATGTACGCGAGCGAGAGGTCGAGGCCGTGCTCGCCCACCGGCGCGCGGTACGTGAGGCCCGCCGTGAGCCCGAGGCGCGCCTTCCCCATGAAGTCGATGTTTTGGTATTGCGGCGTCTGGGCGTTGGATTCCCAAAACATGCCGCCGCGAACGCCGAGCTGGTTGGGCATGACTGCGTAGTCACCGCCGAGGCGCACGCCGTAGACGTCCTTGAAGTACTTCGCCTGGTCGGCGTTTGGGGGGATCGAGCCGCCCGCGAGGCCCGGCGGCACGACGAGGCCGCGGCCTTGCGAGTCGCCGGGGAAGCGCACCTGGATCGTGTCGATCGACGAGTTCTGCGCGTAGGTGAGGTCGAGCTCGAGATCGTAGAGCTCGTCCTTCAGCGGGTCGAAGCGGCCCGCGACGGGCGCCGCGTTCGGGTTCGGGCGGTGCGCACGGAAGCCGAGCTTCGCCTCGACCGGGAGCACGAGCTTCACGCTGACGTTGTTGCCGCTGCCGCACGGCGTGTCCGAGAGCTCGCTGTTGCCGCAGTTGGGCTTCGACGAATCGCCGTACTTCACCGCCCCGAAGCGACCCTTGGCGACGTCGGGCGTGTAGTAGTTCGCGGCGGTCTCGATGTCGCCCTTCGCCTCGATGGGCGCGCTCACGCGAAGCCAGCCCGCGACGTCGAGCCACGGGGTCGGGGTCGCGAGAAACGACAGGTTTCCGCCCGGTACGAACCAGCTCGCGGCCGTGACCTTCGCGCGAACGTCGTTGTCGGAGGTCATGATGTCGCGGTTCTGGGCCATTGCCGCGGTGGCCATCTCGAAGCGCCCAATGCCGGCGGTGAACGCCCCGCCGACCGCGAGCCACTCGGTCGCTTGCCAGCCGAGACCGAGCGTGGGGAAGACGATGGCGTTGTTTTGCGAGGTGAGCAGGTAGCGCGTCGGGCCAGCCTTGAGGCCCACGAACTCGGGCCACTTCTCCATCGGGTTCCCGTTCGGTGCCACGACCGCGACACCGAGCACCAGGCTCTCGCTGAGGCGAAACGACCCGCCGAGCGCCGGGATCGGGAGCGGTGTGCCCTCGACGCAAACCTCGGCGTACTGCGCGCCTGGGTTCGTCCCGTCGTCGGAAGTGTCGGTCGCGGCCTTGCGTCGCGTGAAGCATGCATTGTGCATGTTCATGTTCACGCTCAAGCTGGCGCTGTTGCCGAGGCGCGCGAGGGCTGCGGGGTTGAAGAAGGTCGCGCTCGCGTCGTTCGCGTAGGCGAGCCAAGCGCCGCCGCGCCCGAGCTGCGTCGCGCCGAGATCGGGGTACTCGATGACCGAGGAGGCGGCGGCGGGGGCCGCGAGCGAGAGGGCGAGGAGTGCGAGGCGGTGCGTCGTGCGCATGGAATCAACCTTCGTTACGAACGGGGGAGGCCTTCAGAGAGGCGCGCCCCTCCTTGACGTACACGGTGAACTTCACGCGCTCGCACTGGTAGCGCTCGCGGATCGAGTCGCGGTTCTTGCGCAGCGTGTTCTGGAACTTCTCGAACGAGAGGCCTTCGATGCCCTCGCCGCAGCTCTGCTTGGTCTTCACGAACTCCTCGTAGACCGCGCGCCACTCGGCCATCTCGAGCTGGGCCGGCGAGCCGCTCGAGGCCAGGCTTCGCTGCTCGGCGAGCATGGTGTTCTCTTCGTCGTCGTCGGAGAACTGCGGACGCGCGGGCGGTGCGGAAGGGGCCCGGGGTGGTGCGGCGCTCGCGCGCGCGGGAGGCGGCGGCGGGG
>CAIOHM010000224.1 GCA_903858055.1 uncultured delta proteobacterium | reverse complement strand
GGTCAGACCAATCGTGCTCGAGCTGCTGGCTGCAGCCGCCAATCCTGATGGCGCTGCCGGCACGACAACCGTCGCCGCCTGCGTCGTGGCACTGGCGACCACGCGGGCGAGGCCGTCGCGCCAAAGCGGGTTGCCGTCGTCCATCGCCGCCTTCAACGCAGGCAGGTCGCGCTCACGAAACCAGAGGCGCGGGTGACCGACGGCGGCGGCCCGCGAAGCCTCGACCTCTGGCGCAGAAGCGACGCTCGCGCCGGCAGGCGATGCAGGCGCCGCGGTGCCCGCGCTGACCTCGGGCAGCGGACCGGGGCCTTGCGAATGAAACGGACGTGAGGGGCACGCCGGCAAGAAGACGAGCCCCCCGAGGAGAAACCCTGCGCGTGCCTTCATGTGATCCCTCGTCCCCTTCCCCTGTGCGGTCACGTCGTCGTGGCGCCTCGCTCGCTCTTCGGTGCCGCCGCGCGGAAGACCTTCGGCGCGAGCGCCTCGAGCTCCGCGAGGTCGGGCTCGAGGCTCGCGATGGCTCGACGCCAGAACGCTTCGCTCTCGAGGTCTTCACCGAGCGTGCGCGCAGCGACGACATGCGCTTCGGCTTGGCCGGTCTCGCGCAAGAACGCCACCCACTTCGGCATGAACGAGGTGCCCTCCTCGAGGTACCGCTGGAAGAGCGCCCGCGAGAGGAGGAATCCGAAGGTGTAGGGGAAGTTGTAGAAGCTGATGTCCGTGAGGAAGAAGTGGAGCTTCGACGCCCAGAAGAGGGTGTCTTCTCCGCTCGGCTCGAGCACGCCCCCGAGGATGCGCCGCTGGGCCATGCCCATGAGCTCCGAGATGCGCGCGACCGAGACCTCGCCGCGCTTGCGCTCCTCGTAGAACGCCCGCTCGAACGTGTAGCGAACGGGGATGTCGAGCAAGAACGCCACCGCGTCGCCGAGGCTCTCGCCCAGCATGCGCGCGCGCGTGACGTCGTCGAGCACGCCCTCTTTGCGGAGACCGTCGGCGAGGAGGAGCTCACCGAACGTCGACGCGCTCTCGGCGAGGGTCATCGGGTACTGGCGCGCGAGGGGGCGGATGCCGCGCATGGCCTCCGCGTGGAACGCGTGCCCCGCCTCGTGCGCGAGCGTGCTCACGTCGCCGGCGGTGCCCTGGTACGTCATGAAGATGCGCGTCTCGTCGGTGATTTCGCTCGAGGTGCAGAAAGCCCCCGGGCGCTTGCCCGCGCGCGGCGTGAAGTCCACCCAGCGACGGCTCACGCAGTGATCGAAGTAGGCGCCGAGCTCGGGGCTCGCGCGGTGGAACGAGCGACTCACGCGGTCGCAGGCTTCGCTCCACGGAATCGGGGCCTCGGCGTCGCCGACCTCGAAGGGGGCCTCGAGATCGAACCACGCGATCGTGCTTCGCCCCATCGCCTTCGCCTTCAGCGCCAGCACCTTGCGCGCGGCACTCGCGCCGCCTTGCACGGCGGCCATCATCGCGTCGAGGGTGGCCTCCGAGATCGCCGCTTGCTCGAGCGCACCGTGGATCGCGCTCGGCCTCTTGCGGCGCGCGTCGAGCGCAATGCGCGTTCCTGCGATGTGGTTCAGCGCCGCGCCGCAGACGTCGGCGACACCGGACCACGCGGCGTTTCCGCCTTCGAAGGCCGCCTTGCGAACCGCACGATCAGGGTTTGCCATGAGCGAGCGACGCTGCGCGGCGGGGAGCTTCTCTTCGCGACCGCCGGGCCAGGTCATCGTGAACGCCAGGTCCGCGGAGAGGCGGTTGTAGAGACGCCCCCACGCGTGGATGCCGTCGTTGCCGAGATCGGCCGCGAGCGCCTCGAGCTCGGGCGCCATCGTGTGCGCGCCTTCGCGGCGCCAGCGTTCGACGGCCGCGCGCGCGGTCGCGACGTTCGGCTTCGCGACGAACGCCTCGAACACCTCGTCGTCCACGCCGCGCAGCGCACGCACGAACTCGAGCGAGAGCTTCGAGAGCTCGGCCCCGGCCCGCGAGATGCGCGCCTCGGCCTGCTGGTGACGCTCTTCTTGCGCCTCGGCCGCGGCGAGGCAGCCGACGTAGCTCGAGGCATGGGAGAAGCGCGCGAGGATGGCCTCGTAGCGCTCGATGGCTCCGGCCCAGGTGCCCTCGCTCAGGGGCGAGAGCGGCGGTACGGAGCCGAGGCTCGTGAGCAGGTTCTTGCAGTCGGTTTCGAGTTCGCCCACGAAGGCTTCGTACGCGGCGAAGTCAGCGAAATACCCCGTCAGATCCCAGTCCATCGTCCCTCTTTCACTCGTCTTCCGCGGCCGCGCGCTTGCGCGACACCTGTCCTATACGCCATCGACCGTCCGCGCTCTTCTCGAACGTCACGCTCTCGGCGGCCTTCGCGCTGGGCTTCATCGTGAAGCGCTCCGGCGCTTCACGGCGGAACTCCACGTGCCACGGCGCACGCGGCGGAGGCCCCAAAAAAGGGTCGACCCCACGCGCGGTCTGCCGTGCGAGCTCGGCATGCGGGACCACGCCTTTGTCCGTGCGCAGCCCACGTTCGGCGACGAGCTGACGGAAAGCCTCTCCGTCGCGTGTCGCCAGCACGTACGCGAAGGTTTGCGCCGTCATGCGCGCCTCTTTGGTCGGCAGCGCGGCGAGCTCGCGCGCGTCGAGGACCGCGAGCTTCGGGTCTCCGGGCGAGGGCTCGGCCGCCTCCGTCTCCGCTTCCGCCGCGCGTGAAGGCGCCGGTCGTGCGGTCACGGGTCGACCTGCGAGCACCTCGATCTGCGCCTCGTCGATCGCCGCAATGCCCTCGCCGACGAGCGCACCGTCGGGCATCAGGATGCGCACTCGCAACTCGTAGCGACCGGGCACGAGCGAGGAGCCCGGCACGCGCAGCAGCGGATCGAGCGGCTGCCGCAGCGTCGGTCGCTTGGCAGGCACGGTGAACGCGCCAACCTCCTTCGCCGTGAGGTAGGGCCCGAAGACCTGGCGCGGGTTCGTCGCTTGGCGAAGTGTCACGCGCGCCTCGAGCGCTTGCGGCGGGTCGCTCGCCTCGCGGCGCACGTCAACGGCAGGCCAGCGCTCGCCCTTGGCGATCGGGCGAAACGTGATGGTTGCAGCGTGCACGGACCCTGCGACCGCGCATGCGATCAAGAATGCGCCAATAGCCCTCATCGCTCCTCGCCTCTCCGGCGGGAGGATAGCGCGACCTCGGCTCGCACGTCGCTCAGACGTGGACGGCCGTCTGCGCCGTGTTGATGGCCTCTTCGAGGGCCTCGCGCAGATCGCTCGCGTCGACGGGCTTCAGAAGGATCTTGGCTGCGCCGACCTTGTTCGCGCGCGCGCGATCGTCCTCGTCGTCCCACGCGGTGATGAGCACCACGGGGATCGCCGCGAGGAGATCGTCGTCGAGCGCACGAATTTCCTCGATGAGCTGCACGCCGTCGAGCTCGGGCATGCTGATGTCGCTGAGGACCGCGTCGGGCATGTAGCTGGTCACGGCCTGAAGCGCCTCGCGTCCATTGCCGCACTGCACGACCTCGTACCCCGCACGCTCCAAGCATGCGACGTAGAGAGCTCGGACAACGGAGCTGTCGTCGGCGACGAGAACGCGATAGCTCATGGTGGTCCTTCGAGGATACGCCGCCGCCCGCGCTTGCCAACGAAACACGGCGCGAAAGACTTTCCGGCGATCGGAACGCGCGGGGCGAAGCGAGCATCCACCTCACCGTGAGAGCTTGGTCTGAACGCCGCGTTCTGCTCGTTGCCGGCAAGGGTGGCGTGGGCCGCTCCACCGTGGCCCTCGCGCTGGCGCGGTCGCTCGCGGCGCAGGGGCACGAGACACTCCTCCTCGAAGCCGCCATCGGCAGGCCCGGGCCGAGCGCGTTCGCGGCGCGACTCGAACGCCCCGCGGGCCCCGACGCGCAGCGCATGGGGGAGCGATTGAGCTACGCGCGCCTCGAGCCGCGCTTCGGGCAAGAGCTGTTTCTCCGAGAGGTCATCCCTGTGGGGCCGCTCGTACACGCGGCCGTGCACTCCAAGGCGCTCGCGCGCCTGCTCGACGCCGGCCCCTCGCTCGACGAGCTCGGCGTGATGCACCACTTCCTCACGCTCGCCGAGGAGCGTCGCGGCTCGGTGCTGCGGTACGCGCGCATCGTGCTCGACCTCCCCGCGACGGGGCACGCGCTCGCGCTCGCGGATCTGCCGAACACGATCCTGCGCATCGCCCCGCATGGACCGATCGCCGACCGTTTGCGACGGGGCCAGGCGCTGCTCCACGACCCGCACGCGAGCGGGGCCGTCGTCGTGACCATCCCGGAGCCCCTCGCCCTCCGGGAGGCCACGGAGCTCGCGGCAGGCTTGCGCACGTCGCAGGTGCCCATCGCCGCGTTTCTCGTCAACCGTGCGCCCGCGAGCGCGGTGCCCGCGGGGACCCTCGACGCCCTTCGCGCGGCCTTCGGGGCGCGCTCGGTGGCCGGCAGGCGCACGCTCGAAGCCCGCGCTCTCGCCGAGGCGCGCGTGGGGGCGCTCACGCGTGAAGTGGCCCCGGTCCCCGTCTTCCGCAGCCCTGAGGTCATCGGCGAGACCGAGTCCGTCCTGCGTGCCGTCGAAGGCGCGGTCACCGAACGTTCGACGAGGAGCGCATGAACACGCTGGATGCCCTGCTTCGCGATCGGCGTGTGATCGTCAGCACCGGCGCGGGCGGTGTTGGCAAGACGACCACGGCGGCGGCCCTCGCACTGAACGCCGCGCTTGCCGGAAGGAAGACCCTCGCGCTCACGGTCGACCCCTCGCGGCGCCTCGCGCAGGCGCTCGGGGTCGAAGCACAGACGCGCGAACCGGTGAGGCCGCCGCGACTCGCCGAGGTCTTCGGCCGCGAGGTCCCACTCGACGTGTGGCTCCTCGACCCGCGGGGCGTCACCGAGCGCGTGATCGGCGAGGTCGTCGCAGACTCGAAGACCCGCGAGGCGCTCTTCGCGAACAGGCTCTACCGAGAGCTCTCGACGATGATGGCGGGCATGGCGGAGTACACGGCGCTCGAGGCGCTCCACGACTTCGTGACGAGCGGTCGCTACGACCTCGTCGTCCTCGACACGCCGCCGTCGCGCCATGCGCTCGACATCCTCGAAGGCCCGCGTCGCCTCGCGGCCTTCCTCGACGGGAAGGTCTTTCAGCTCTTCTTGCCCGCGGAGGGCACCACGAGCGCGCTGCGCGCCGGGGCGGCACGGGTCCTGCGTTCCGTGCTCGGTCGCGCCTTCGGCGAAGCCGAGTACGATGAGCTCACTCATTTTTTCAGCGCATTCGCGGGCGTCTTGCGCGCGTGCGGCACACACACAGCGCGCCTCGAGGGCTTGCTCGCGGACGCCTCCACGACCGCCTTCGTCCTCGTGACGACGCCGACCCCCGCTGCGCGCGAGGAGTTGACCTTCGTGGCCGAGACCCTCGCCGAGCAACACATGCATTTTGCAGGCATCGTGCTCACGCGCTGCGACACCGCCCGCGTCGACGAGACGGCCTCACCCGCAGAGCTCGAGCGCCTCCCGGCCGACGTGCGCACGGCCCTCGCCGAAGCCACGCGCCACGAAACCGCGGAGCGCGCACGCCAAGACGAGGCCTTCGAGTCGCTCCGGCGCGTCGCCCCGGCACAGACGTTCCTGCAACCAATCCCCACGTTCCCGGGCGGCATCGACTCGCTCGAAGACCTCGCGAAGGTCGGCGACCTCTTGCGCGGCGTGCCCTGAGGCTCCTGCCGGGTCCGGCGACCGAAGCTAGCGGGTCTCGCTGACGAGGAGCGGACCGATCTGCCGCAGCGGCAGCACGTGGTCGGCGAGGCCGGCTTTGTGCACGACGCCGGGCATCCCGAAGACGACCGCGGACTCTTGCGACTCGACGATGACGAGGCCGCCCGCTTCCTTCACTGCACGCGCGCCGACGAGGCCGTCGTCGCCCATGCCCGTGAGCACGACGGCGATGAGGTCCTTGCCGCCAAACTTCGCGGCCGACGTGAACAAGCGGTCCACGCTCGGCACGTAGCGGTCCTCGCTCTCGGGCATTTTGACGATGCCCCTCAGCACACCGTTCTCGCGCACGAGCTCGAGGTTGCGCTTGCCCGGACACACGAGCGACTCGTGCATCGCAAGCGTCTCGCCGCCCTGAGCCTCACGCACGCGCATGGGACCGCGCTTGTCGAGGCGCTCGCTGAACGTGCGCGTGAACTTGTCGGGCATGTGCTGCGCGATCGCGAAGGCCGCCCGGCTCGCCGTCGTGAGCACGCTGAAGAGGTTGAGGAGCGCGCTCGGACCGCCGGTCGACGCGCCGATGACCACGAGCTTCTTCGGGGCGACGTAGTCTTCGGCGGGGGCGAGCGGCGTCGACAAGGGTGCCGCCGTGGGGAGGCGACCCGAGAGCGCGGCGGTCGAGCTCGGCCCCGCGGCAACCGCTGGCCCGGAAGCTCGCGAGCGCAGCGCCAAGACCTTCTGCACGAGCGAGTCGCGAACCTCGGGGGCATCTTGGAGCTGCGTGAAATCGGGCTTCGTAACGAAGTCGACCGCGCCGAGCTCGAGCGCCTTGAAGACGTTCTCGCGCTGCGAATAGCTCGAGACGATGATGACGGGCGTGGGGAGCCGCGCCATCAGGATGCGCAGGAACGTGAAGCCGTCCATGCGGGGCATCTCGAGGTCGAGCGTGATGACGTCGGGACGATGGAGGAACGTGAGATCGAGGGCCTCTTGACCGTCCGCGGCCTTGGCGACCACCTGCACCTCGGGCACGCCCGCGAAGCCCTCCGCGATGAAGCGCCGGTTGAACGGCGAGTCATCGACGACGAGCACTTTCGTGGGGGCTTTGGCTTCGGTCACGTGGGCTTCAGGAACTCCGGCGCGCTTCGGAACGAGCCGAGCGGCTTGCGGTAAACGAGGTCGCCCTTCAAGGGTAGCAGCTCGAAGGCGTTCGATACATGGGCGAGCGACTCGGAGTGTCCGAGCATGAGGATCCCGCCCGGGTTGAGGCGGTCCAAGAACCCTTCGGTGACGCCGCGCCGCGTGGTCGGGTCGAAGTAGATCATGACGTTGCGGCACATGATCGCGTCTTGCCTGCCGACGAGGCGGACTTTGTCGTCCTGGGCGAGGTTCACCTGACCGAAGCTGCAGTAGCTCCGAATGCGCTCCGCGACGTGGGAGCCGTCCGGGCGGTCGTGGAAATACTGCTTACGGATTTCGGCGGGGATCGCCCGGAACGAGGTCGCCGCGTAGACACCTCGCCGCGCCACGCTCACGCAGCGGCGCGAGACGTCGCTGCCGTAGATGCGCACGAACCAATCCCGGAAGAGGCCCGACTCGTGGACGAGGATGGCGAGCGTGTAGACCTCTTCGCCGGTGGCGCAGCCCGCGCTCCAGATCGAGAGGCGGCGACGCGCCTTGCCCTGCTCGGCGAGGAGAGGAAGCACGTCGTCGCGCACGCTCCGGAGCTGCGCCTCGTCGCGCCAGAAATAGGTTTCGTGCACCGTGAGGAGGTCTTGGAGCTCCTCCCACTCCTCGACCGCCGACCCCGAGAAACGCAGGAATTGGGCGTACTCGGCGAAGGTCGCGTGCCCCAGCTGAATGAGGCGGTCTTGCAGGCGACGCTCGAGCGAGGTGCGCGCGTCGGGGCCCAAGGCGAGCCCGAGGCGCTCCGAGACCATCTCACGGAGGGCCTCGAAGTCTTCGCGCTTCAACTCGATGCGGTCCAAGGGAGAGCGCATGGCCCGGCTCACGCCACCCCGGTCTCGCCGGCGGACTCGGCGAGGACCGCGAGGATCATCTCGATGACGCGCGGGTCCGTCTCTTCGTCGAGGCGGCGTCGCACGATGCGGCGCGACTCGCGCGTGCGCTCTTGGCCGATCGCGTCCACGGCCGTACGACGCACGCTCGCGCTCGCGTTTCGCAAGCAACGCGCCATCGCCTCACGCTCGCCGTCCACGCTCGGGGACCCGAGCTCGGTCAGCGAGAGTCGCACGACGTCAGCCTCGGGGTGCTCGAGCGCGCGCACGAGCGCCGCACGGGCAACGGAGCCTCCCGCACGGCCGAGCGCGTCGACCGCCGCGCAGGCGACGAGCGCATCGCGTGAATCGATGAGCTTGCTCGCAAGCG
>CAIOHM010000223.1 GCA_903858055.1 uncultured delta proteobacterium | reverse complement strand
CGCACGGGCGCGGATTTTCCGAGCGTATACGCGCTTTCGTTTCGGTGAGGTGTCGCGTCGCACACAACGCGCGCGCGGTCGCAGCCCGAGCACCCACGCCTTCGCGGACCCGGCACGAACCTTCCGAGGCTCAGTCGTCGCTGTCGAGACGCGTCGTGTGGACGTGCACCTCGAGGGTCTCGCGGCCGCCGCCGAGGAAGAGGGTGCCGGCGGTGGGGGCCGTGTCGCGGTAGTGGCGGCCCACCGCCACGCGGATGTGCTCGGTGCGCACCTGCGTACCGTTCGTCGGGTCGAAGCCCTTCCAGCCGACGTCGGGGAGGTACACTTCGGCCCACGCGTGCGAGGCCTGCGCCATGGCAGCGCGCGCAGGATCTTGCGGCCCCACCCACACGTAGCCGCAGGCGTAACGCGCGGGCACGCCGAGCAGGCGCGCGAGGCAAATGAAGAGGTTTGCGAAGTCTTGGCAGACGCCGCGACGGTTCGCGTACACGTCGAAGGGCGTCGTTGCGAGGTTCGTCGAGCCGGGCACGTACGCGTACTCTTGGAAGATCGTCGCGTTGATCGCGACGAGGGTCTCGATGAGATCGCCGCCCGAGCGCCGCACGAAGCCGTCGGCGTATTCGCGCAGCTCGAGGAGCTCGGTCTCGTGGAGCTCCGTGGGCGGCAGGAACGGCTGGAGCGCCTGCGATTGCCAGGGGAGCCACACGTGCGGCACCTGCGCGCGCATATGATGGGGGCGCTGGCGCCAGGTGCGATCGTCTTCGATGCGCACGATGGTCTCCGCTTCGACGACGAGCTCGCGCCAAGGCTGGCCGAAGGTGACGCGGCGGCAGCGGTTGCCGAAGGCGTCGTCGAAGTCGTAGGTCTCGCCAGGCACGGAGACCGTGAGCGCGTGCTTCTCGACGTGCTGCAGCCGATCGACGATGGGGCTCAAACGGAAGAGGTGCGTGCTCCGCTCGACCGGGCGGTCGTAGCGGTACACGGTGCGGTGCGTGACGCGGTAGCGGTGCGTATCGTCGAGGTCCGCGCGAGACGGCACGGGCCGCGCGATGGGCCAGATCGGGATCGAATCGCGACGCCCGCTCTCGCCCTCGGGGAGCGACGGTTGACTGCGAAAACGCACGTAGCCTTCGCGCACGACGACGATGTGCCCGGGCGCGATGCGACGATGCACGAGCAGCGCGTCGCCCACGTTTTCGAGCGGCGAGCTCGTGAGAATGACCCCGCGGCGTGGCTTCGCACCGCGGCGCGTGAGGTCGATCTCGACGTCGTGGTCACCGAAGACCGCGCGCTGGTACGGCGGCGCGAAGCTGGCGATCGACATGGTGCCGTCGCCGTGTTTGTCGGCGTACGCGAGGACATCGAGGCCGTCGGAGAGCAGGAACGAGAGGGACCCGCCCTCGTTGAACTCTTGGAGCCAACCGCGCACGGTCTCGAGGTCGCACTGCGCGAGCGTGCGCCACGCGCGGTCGGCGAAGCGGCTCATGAGCTCGCAGAAGACGCGCTCGGTGTCGGTGGCGCCCACGGGCTCGAAGCGCGCGTTCGGGTTGAGGAGCGGCGGACGCTCGAGGCTGCCCGCGTGGCCGCAGATCCAGTCGCGTCCGCCGTGCGTGCGCACGAAGGGCTGCGTGTTCGCGTCGGTGTTCGCGCCCCAGCGCGCGTGGCGCACATGCAGGACGAAGAGGCTCGCCTCGAGGTGCTCCCACGCCTTCACGAGCTCGCTGCGGATGCTCCCCTGCGGCGGCGCGGGCTCCTTCAGGACGCTCGCCGAGGGTTCGCTGCCCGGGTAATACGCGAGGCCCCAGCCGTCGGGCCGGTCGTGTTCCGCGTCGAGGCAGCGCAAGTCGAACGACGGGGCCACGGGGCCCTCGAACGAAAGCGCGAGCAAGTTCGGCATGCGCGCATCGTCGACGATTTCGCGTTCGCTTCCAAGAGCTTGCGTGGGCTCTCGCAACGAACACACGCGGCCCACGCTTCATCGCGAGGCTTTCGCATCCGGGGGCGAGACGACCCACGCCTTCAGCGACTCCACGACGCGCTCGGCGTCTTGGCGCGAAGCGAAGCGCGCCCACACGAGGTAGCGCAGCCCGTCTTCCGTAACGCTCACGTCGACGACGCGCTCGAGCTGCAGGCGTGCGCCGAGCTTGCCGACCCCGCAACGAAGCGCATGCTCGAGGGCGGCACGCGTGACCCCGGGCGCCGGATGAATCTCGAGACGAACACCCTCGACTTGCGGAGGCTTCGGCGTGCGCTCGTCGAGGCGCGAGGACTCCCAGAGCGAGACCTTCTCGATGGGCGCGGCCACGTCGGCCACGTCACCGCACGCGATCGGGGCCTCCGCCCGGCGCGCGCACCCCGCGGCACCGGCGAAAGGAAGGAGGGAGGAGAGCAGCGCAAACGTTCGGAAGTTCATGGGCGCAGCGTTCGCCGCCAACCACGCCGCAGCAACGGGAAGATTCTTTCCTTCCGGTGTGGCGCGGTCACGGCTCGATGCGCACGCCTTGCCCTTGGACGATGCGCACGCGGCGGCCCGAACCCACGTTCACGAAGCGCTCGACCGTGTGCGCCGCGTCGGGCCAGCGCACCTCGATCGCGTCGACCGTG
>CAIOHM010000222.1 GCA_903858055.1 uncultured delta proteobacterium | reverse complement strand
GCCGCGCAGGAGCCATCCTGGTGCGGGGCGCACGTCGATCTGCGGGAAGAGCACCGCGGCGTTCATCATCGAACCGCGCGTGGAGATCGCTTCGACGGGGATGATCGGGGCGTTCAGGTTCTTGAGGAGCTGCGTGGCGGCGGCGGCGACGCGACCCGTTTGGTACGCGAAGATGTGATCGAACAGGAGCAGGCCGACGTTCGCGTCTTCCGCGAAGCGGAACTGCGTGAGGGGCGTGCGCGAGCGCGGGTCGGAGTCGCCGCTCGCGTAGTCGCCCTCGAGGTAGAGCGTGAGCCAAGGTTGATCCCACCGCACGACGCCGCGCGCGCCGACCTGACGAATCTTCTGCGAGACCGGCGGGTCGTTGGTCAGCACGGAGAACGCCTCGGAGAGCTCGCGCGTACGCCCGACGATGAGCGCCGACTCCGCCCCGGCCGTGAAGTCTCCGAGCGTCGAGGCGACGCGCAGGCCGAAGCTCCCCACCGAGGAACCGAAGCGCTCGTTGAAGCGCCACGCCGCGAAGGCCTTCACCTCGTTGTTCGTGAAGTCGCCGACCTGCGGCTCGCTGAGGCGAAAGCCCGAGAAGAACTGGTGCACGTCGTCGGTGCCGGACATGGGGTCGTCGCCGACGATGCGGTCGAAGCCGACGAACGTGAAGAAGCCCTCCTTCTCCGACGTGTTGCGTTCGCCCTTGGGCTTGAGCCCCTCGAGGGGCTTGGTCGCGAAGAGGATGCGGTCGACGTTGTTGCCGCGGCCCGCGACGCCGAAGCGGTTGCGTCGTCCGTCGCCGTCGCTTCCAAGGAGCGCCATGCCCTCGTTGATGGCTTGCCGACCGATGCGCAAGAGGCCCACCGGCGTGACGATGTCCACGTAGAGCCGGCGCACGAAGAACGGGTTCGCGTCGCAGAGCCCCAGGGCCCAGTCCTTCGGATCGACTGTATTTCCCCCCGCACGCGGCTGGTAGCAGATGCGTGCAAAGTTCACGTTTCGGCTGTTGATGTTGCCGCCGGAGTCCGGCTCGGGCACGGAGCCGAGGGTGCCGTTGTCACCCCAGAGGACGCCCTCCATCACGTCGATGGAGGTCGTGAGGCGGATGCGATCGCGGAAATCGATCGTGCCGTCGAGGCGCAGCCGCTGATCGATCGTCGCGAAGTTGGGGTCGCGCTCGGAGGCGAGGTCCAGCGGCGTGACGCGAGTGCCCTGCACGCGGTACTCGGCGCGGGCGCGCGCTCCGTAGTTCTCGCCGAGCGCGATGCGCTCCGGAGGGCCGGCAGGGTCGTTGTCGGCCCACGGTTCGGCCGCGAGGGCGGTGGAGGCGCGCAAGGCAACGAGGCCAAGCGCCGCGAGGGAGACGAAGGTGCACCGCATGTGCCGAAGCATACGGACTCCGATCGGCCGGGTTAACCGTGAAGTGATGCCGACGCGCTTCTTGCGCGCGAGCCCGCCCGTGCGACGCTCGGGTCGACGGGGGACTCCTCGGCGTGGAGCAAGCCCAGCAGGCGACCGGCCGCCTCGCGACCGCTGCGGAGGGCGGCCTCGACCCCGAACCCTGCGCACCAGTCGCCGGCGACCACCAAACGCACGCGCTCGTCGATGAGGCAGCGGGCCACGGGGGTCCGCTCCGCGAACGCGTAGCGCCAGCGATGCCCGACCACGCTCACGGGCCTCGCAAAGGCCGTGTGTTCGAGGAACCGGGCGCCGAGCTCACGGGCGACCTCCTCGGGCGAGCGCTCGAGGTTTGCGCGCGTCCAGGCGTCGGTCGCACGAATGGTCCACCCCGAGCCCACGCTCGTCTCGCGCCGCGTGGCGAAGGCGATGCAACCATCGTCGATGACGAGGACGTCCTCGCTCCCGGTCGACCCACGAAACCCCGCGAGGGCCACCCAACGCGGGCTCATGGCGACGGCGTCGATGCAACCCGCCATCGACGACACCCTTCGTACGAGCGCAGCCGCCTGCGCAGGGGGCGCCGTGACGATGACCGCGTCGAAGGGGCCGAGGCGCGGCCCGTCTCCGGTGTGGAGCGCGTGGCTTCCGCCCTCGAAGCCGATCTCGGTGATGGCAGTGGAGAAGTGGCAATCGAGCCCGCGCGCGAGGTGCCGCGCGAGGTTGTTCAT
>CAIOHM010000221.1 GCA_903858055.1 uncultured delta proteobacterium | reverse complement strand
GGCGCCGCGCCTCCACCCCGAAGGCCGCCTCCACGCTCGTCGCGGCCATCGCCCGCGTGATCGGCGGTGCCTCGGAGCAGGCCGCTTAACGGCATGGTTCGACCCCGGTTTCCTCCGGGGAACCGCGGTGTTTCGATAAAACGTCACGCATCGGTGCGTTACGTCTTGCAACGGGGCGCGGCTCGGTCAACATGCGCGCGATTTCGGGCCGCGCCTTTGGATGCGTCGGCCTCGACGCGCCCATGCTCGACGCCCACCTCGCTCCGGTCGTATCGTCCGCCGCTGCCGTGCAAACGCCCCTCACCGTTCCGCCCATCAAAGCCCTCGGAGGGGAGCGTTGCGCGCTCACCGGCGTAACGAAGAGTTACGGGGCGACGCCCATTCTGAAGGGCGTCGACTTCGACGTGCGCGAGGGCGAGTTCGCGGTGCTCGTCGGCCCCTCGGGCTGCGGCAAGTCGACCACGTTGCGCGCGATCGCGGGGCTCGAGAGCGTCGACGCCGGTGTCGTGCGAATCGCCGGGCGAGACGTCACCCACGCTCCGCCGCAAGAGCGGGACATCGCGATGGTCTTCCAGAGCTACGCGCTCTACCCGCACCTCTCCGTGCGCGACAACCTCGCCTTCGGGCTCCGCATGCGCAAGACGCCCGAGCGCGAGATCGCGGTGCGCGTCGACGAGGTGAGCAAAATGCTCGGCCTCGATCCGTACCTCGACCGAAAGCCCAAGGCGCTCTCGGGTGGCCAGCGGCAGCGCGTCGCGATGGGACGTGCCCTCGCACGGCGCGCACAAGCTTACCTCTACGACGAGCCGCTCTCGAACCTCGACGCGGCGCTGCGCTCTTCCGTTCGCGTGGAGATTCGCAAGCTCCACGATCGCATCGGCGCGACCTCGATCTACGTCACGCACGACCAAGTGGAGGCCATGACGCTGGCCGATCGCCTTTGGGTCTTCAACGGTGGCGTGGTCGAGCAGTCGGGCGCACCGAGCGACGTGTACGAGAGGCCGCGGACGCTCTTCGTCGCGCGCTTCGTGGGCTCTCCCGCCATGAACCTCCTCACGGGCCGCGCGCGCACGACGGGCGACGGAGCCGTGGTCGAAGCGGAAGGCCTCACCGTGCATACGAACGCGCCGGTGCGCGATGGTCAAGAGGTCGTCGTGGGCCTGCGCCCCCAAGATTTGCGGCCCGCACGTGACGGTGAGCGCTCGCTCGGCAAGCTCCACGTCGACCTCGTCGAGCGACTCGGCAGCGAGGCGCTCGTCCACGGTTGGGCCCGCGCGAGCGGCGTGACCATCACGATGCGCCTCGACGGCGACGCCATGCGGCGCGTGCACGCGAGCGAGTGCATCGTGGCCGGCATCGACGCTTCCGCCGTGCACCTCTTCGACGCGGCCTCGGGCCTGCGCCTCGGTGCGTGAGCGCGTGCCGATGACCCGCCCCTTCGCGCTCCTCGCCCGCGCCTTCGTGCGCGCCGCACACGCCGTTTTTTTGCTCGCATTGCTGCGCTCGAGCGCCGTGCAGGCCGACGAGCTCACGCTCTGGCATGCCTACCGCGACGCCGAATCCGCGGCGCTCCTCGAGATCGTGAAGGCCTTCGAAGCGCGTACCGGTCACCACGTCACGACGCTCGCGCTCCCCTTCGACGCGTACGGCTCGAAGCTCAGCGCCGCGATCCCGAACGGGAACGGACCCGACCTCTTCATCGAGGCCCACGAGCGCCTCGGCACCTACCTCCGCGACGGGCTCCTTGACCCGGTGCCCGCCGCGCTCGACCAGGGCTTCGACGCGACGGCGAAGCGCGCCCTCACCCAGGGAAACAGGCTCTACGGGCTTCCCCTCGCCGCCAAGTCGCTCGCGCTCTTCGTCGACACGCGCCGCGTGCGTGGACCGGTGGCGAGCCTCGACGACCTGCCGGCCTCGGGCGCGGGAGGCTTCTACGCGCTCGCGTACGAGAACGAGTCGGCCTACACCTTCGCGCCCTTCGTGCACGCCGCGGGCGCGTCGTTCCTGCGTGACGACGGCACCTTTGGCTTCCTCGGCGAACGCGCCGCGCGGGCTCTCACCGACGCGCGCTCGCTCGCGACCTCGGGTCGCGTGCCAACGGAGGCTTCCGGCGCCCTGGTCTCGCAGCTCTTTCGTGAGGGAAAAGCCGCCGCGATGATCTCCGGCCCGTGGGCGCTCGGCGACCTCGACACACGCCCCGAGGTCGTGGTGCAACCGCTCCCCTCGCTTCATCGTGGCGGCGCGCCCCTTCGTCCGTTCCTGACCGTCGAGGCGCTCTTCTTCGCGTCGAAGCGCGCGGGGCGACCGTCCGTTCGTGAGCTCGCCGAAGCCATCGCGTTCGACGAAGGCGCACGGGTGCGCGCGCGCGTCGGGCATCAAGTCGTGCCTCGGACGACGCTCGACGCCGCCCCGCAAGACACCGATCAGGTATCCGCTACCGAGCGCGCGTTGGCTGCGTTTCGCCTCGCCGCACGCGATGCGGTCCCGATGCCGAGCAGCGTCGCCATGCGCGCAACGTGGGAGCCGATCGGCGCC
>CAIOHM010000220.1 GCA_903858055.1 uncultured delta proteobacterium | reverse complement strand
TGGATGCTTCAGGCGATCGGGGCTCCGCTCCGCACCATGGGCCCGATCGTCGAGCTCGATCCCGCGGGCTGGGACGGAAAGCTCGCGCCGATCGACGTCGACTTGCCGGGCGACATCTCCGCCGCGGCGTTCCTCCTCGTGGCGGGCACCATCGTCGAGGGAAGCGAGGTCATGGTGCGCTTCGTGGGCACGAACCCCACGCGCACGGGGATCCTCGACATGCTGCGCGACATGGGGGCGCCGGCGCGACTCGAGCCGCTCGGCGATCGCGCGGGCGAGCCCATCGCGAACGTGCTGGTGGCCAAGGCCGATCTCGTCGGTCGGCTCTTCGGCGGCGAAACGGTCGCGCGCGCGATCGACGAGGTGCCGATCCTTTGCGCGCTCGCGGCCCGTGCGAAGGGAACGACCACGATTTGCGACGCGAAGGAGCTCCGCGTGAAGGAGAGCGACCGCATCGCGACGATGGCGAAGGTGCTTCGAGCGTTTGGCGTGGGGTGCGAAGAGCGCGAAGATGGCCTCGTGATCGAGGGGTCGGACGCGCCGCTCAAGGCGTGCCGCGTCGATTGCGAACACGACCACCGCATCGCCATGACCGCCGCGGTCCTCGCGCTGCTCGGCGACGGACCGTCCGTGATCGACGGCGCCGAGGTGATTGCGACGAGCTTCCCCAAGTTCGTGGCGACGCTCCGTGCGCTCGGGGCCCGCGTCGACGTCGAGGAATGAGGCTTTCCGGCTGAGCTGCCAAGTGCCCCGGATGGTTCGGTTGTTTTGGCGTGACGGCCGCGGCGGTTTAACGCCATAATTGCAACCGCTACTGGCCTTCCACGCCTGGGAGGCCACGCTGGAGGCCCGCCTTGTCATCGGAACGCACCCGCCCCATCATCGCGATCGACGGTCCTGCCGGCGCGGGAAAGAGCATCGTGGCCCGCCGTCTCGCCGCGGACCTCGGGTTTACGTTCGTCGACACGGGGGCCATCTACCGGGCACTCGCCTTCGTCGCGCGCCAGCGCGGGGTCGCGACCGACGACGCGGGAGCGCTTGGAAAGCTCGCACAAGAGCTCGTCGCGAGCCGCTCGTTGCGCTTCGAGTTCGGCGGAACGGGCACGAAGGTGTACCTCGACGGAGGCGACATCTCGCCGCACCTGCGAACCTCCGACGTCGGCATCGCGGCGAGCCTCTGCTCGGCCCACGCCGAGGTTCGTGACGCCTTCCTCGACCTCCAGCGTGAACTTGGTGATGCCGGCGGCGTCGTCTTCGAAGGTCGCGACATTGGCACGGTCGTCTTTCCGCACGCGGACGTGAAATTCTTCCTCACGGCGAGCCCCCAGGTGCGCGCCGAGCGTCGCGTGGTCGAGCTTCAGCACAAGGGCGAGAACGTCTCGTTCAACGACACGTTGAACCAGGTGCAGCGTCGCGACCAGCTCGACAGCATGCGCGCCGTGGCACCGCTTCGTCGCGCGAAAGACGCAGCGATCATCGACTCGTCCTCACTCTCGATCGACGAGACCGTGCTCCTGATGTCGCAATGCGTGCGCGCCTTCGACTTCTCGAGCGACGAAGCCTGAGCACGCGTCAGAGTCGGTCGACCTGGCGCCAGTCGACGACAACCACCAAGCGATCGTCGGCCTCGATGGTCGACGTTTGGCGCAGTCCCCACGCGTCGCCAGCGGACTGAAACGCGACCGGTCGGTCGAACGTGAAGCGCACGCGCTTCATGAGCCAGTCGTTCATGTGGGGCAGCTTTGCCTCGCCGACCCACAGGCGCGGGATCGACAGGGCGCCGATCGCCGAATTGGCCCCGTAGACGCGGACGTGGAGAAAGTTGAGCAGCCGCTCTGCGAAGGGGTACGCACGGAAGCGGTACCCGAACTCGGGGCAGGTGGCGGCGCCGGCGACCGCCGCGGGGCCCTCGTAGATGACTTGGCCGGGGGCGATGCCTTCGAGACGACGCACACGACCGTTCGGTTCAGGGACCCACACCTCGCCGTCGAGGCTCTCCACCGTGACGGTGGGCAAGCCATCGATCAGCGATCGCGGCACCGTGTCGCGGAAGACCGCGATGAGGTAGCCGCCGACGCTCTTGGCCACGCGCTTCATGGGCCCGTGCGCATGTTCGAGTTGGCGGCGGTAGGCGTCGAGCACTTCGGCGTCCCAGCCCGAACCACAAAAGTGCGTGAGCTGCCCCTCGCATCGCGCGAGAGAGAACGCGCGCGTCGGGAGGGAGCCGCGGTGTCCTGCCAACCGAGCGACCGCATCGCCGAGAACGCTGACCCCGCTTACGCGCGCCCAGGCGTTCCCCGTGCCCAGCGGAAGTATCCCGATCGGCGGCAAACGCTCGGGCTTGGGCCAGGCGCGATCGAGCGCGTTCACGAGGGAGATGGCCGTACCATCACCGCCCGCCGCGAAGACGGGCGTCTCGCGCGGTTGCTCGCGCAGCAGCGCGTCGAGCTCGTCGACGGACCGCGTGAGCGCCACACGCATTTCCGGGAGGCGCTTCGCGAGCTCCGCGGCGATGCGTCGACCGCCGCGCTTCGCGTTGGCGTTGACGACGATCAAGGGGGCAGAGGCGGAGTCAGCGCTCATTGGCGTCGGTGAACTCCGTAACACGCACGGGCCCTCGCATCATCTTTCCCGCGGTTGGTGGGTGGAAAGTTCTCGCTCGACTGTTGCAGGTGGAGCCCTGAAAAAGGCGCCCGCAGAGCATCGTGGAGGTCCAAACGCACGTGCGAAAGGCTAGCCTTTTCCCGTCGGTGCGCGATGCCCGACCCTCACGCGAAACGCTTCCATGGCCCATCCGGTTCTCTCCGCCTTCCGTGACCTCGAACTCGATCCGCGCGACGACGCACGCGCACGCGCCCTCGGTGCCGCCCTCGACGAGGTCGCACGAGAGGGCTTCGACGCGCTCGAGCCCGCTGCAGCCGAGGAGCTCCGTGATCTCCTCCGCACGCTCGTGAAGAGTGCACGCAATCGCTGGGACGACGCGCTCGTGGTGCGCGTGCTCGACGAGTGGCTCCCGCGCGAGGCCGCCATCGAGGTTCGCGTGCGCTTGCTCCTCGACCGCGCGACGGTCACGACCGCGGCGAGTCTCGACGAAGCGCGTGTGATCGAAGCGTGGCAAGCGGTGCTCGCGATGGCCAAGAAGGCCGGCGACGCGACGACCATCGCGCGAGCGGAAGAAATGCTCGAGGAGCGCAAACAGCGAAAGAGCGGGTGGTCGAAGCGCGTCGAGTCGTTGCGGGCCATGGCCGGGTCGACGTCGGGTGTCGAGCAAGCGCGTGCGCTGGCGGCGGCCGCGGAGGAGAGCCTGCGCTTCGGCAAAGCGTCGGGCAAGAAGAAGAGCCAGGGCCTCGTGGAGGCGAACGCGGAGAACGAGCTCGAGCGAGCGTTCGATCTCGCCCCGGCGGACGAGGAACTCGCGCGCCTTCTCGCGAACGTCTTCGATGCGCGTCGTCGCTACAGCGACCGCACGCGGGTCTTGCGACGCCATGCCGCGGCCGTTACCGGAGACGCATCGGCCGCGCTCGCTCGCGTGGGCTATGCGCTTGCGCGTGAGCGTCAG
>CAIOHM010000219.1 GCA_903858055.1 uncultured delta proteobacterium | reverse complement strand
TTCGCGTAGTCGTCGAAGAAGACCCACTTCACGAGGAGAAAACCGTAGAGGAGCCACATGTAGAGGTGCTGCGCGCGGTGCCACGGGTACCAGCGCTGCGCGGGGCTCATGCGCGCGAGGGCGCCGACCTCGAGGTCGTCGTCCACGCCTTCCACGTTCGTGAACGTGTGGTGCACGACGTTGTGCTTCGTGGTCCACACGTGCGCGCTCGCGCCGAGCATGTCATTGGTCCAGCCGAATGCGCGGTTCACGAGCCGATGGCGCGAGAGCGCTCCGTGGTTGGCGTCGTGCATGACGTTCATGCCGATGCCCGCGATGAAGACGCCGAGGAGCACCGTGAGCGGCACCGCCGAGCGCCAGGTCTCCGACCAAAACGTGAGGAGCGCCCACGTGCAGGCCCAGCCCGCGAGGAAGAACGCGACCTTCGCGTACATGCGCGGGTCGTCGCGGCGCGGGCGGCCGGTGCGCTCGAAGTAGGCGTCGACGCGGGCGTTCCACTGCGCGTGGAGCCCTCCGCCGAGCTCGCGCGGGAAGGAAGGCGGTGGTGGTAACGAAGAAGCGGCAGCCGTCATGAACTGCACCGTGCCAGGCCCCGTGCGGATGCAGGGTCACGGGCTCATCAGGAGTCGGTCACGGCAAGACGCCGTAGGACCGAAACATGACGAGACCGTGACCCCTTCGCATGCGCACGCATCGAGGAGATCGTCGACGAAAAGTCGCGCGTCGGAACTCGCGCGGTCGTGTAGGGAGCCCATCATGTCCTACACGCTCTACTTTTCGCCGGGCGCTTGCTCGTTCTCGCCCCACCTCGCGCTTCGTGAGGCAGGGCTCCCGTTCGCGCTCGAGCGCGTCGACCTCCGCACGAAGAAGACCGCGAGCGGCGACGACTTCGCCGCGATGAACCCGAAGGGCTACGTGCCCGCGCTGCGCTTGCCGAACGGCGAGCTTCTCACCGAGGGCCCGGCGATCGTGCAGTGGGTCGCCGAGCAGGCGCCCGAAAAGAACCTCGCGTTCAAGGCGGGCACGCTCGAGCGCGCGCGCGTGCAGGAGTGGCTCACGTTCATCGGCACGGAGCTTCACAAGACCTTCTCGCCGCTCTTCGATCGGAGCGCTTCCGAAGAGGCGAAGACCGCGGCGAAGAACAAGCTCGCGAAGCGCTTCGCGTTCACGGCCGAGCACCTCGCCGGGAAGACCTTCCTCGTGGGGGAGCAGTTCACGGTCGCCGACGGCTACCTCTTCACCGTGCTCCAGTGGACCGGTATGGTGGGCATCGACCTTTCCGCGTGGCCCGAGCTCGCGTCGTTCCGTGAGCGCCTCCTCGAGCGCCCGAGCGTGAAGGAGGCCCTCGCCGCCGAGCGTCCCAGCGCCTGAACGCGCACGATGGGCAAAGAAGAAAACGCGCGGCCCCGTGATGGGGTCGCGCGTTCGCGCTCCGCGAGGCTCGACGAATCAGCCGCGCACGAGGCGCAGGCGAGCCTTGTCGCTCATGGAGGCACGGTCGTAGGCGTAGCCGTGACCGAAGTCGAACGTCCACGTGATGCCGTCGTCGACCTCCACCGGCGAGCTCGACCAGTAAGGATCGGCCGTGGTGTCGGGGAAGACGCTCAGGTCGATCGTCGGGCGCGTCTTCTTGTCGACGAGGCCCTTGAGCTCCTCTTTCGTGGGGAGACGCCAGCCGTCGCCGGCCTTCGCCACGTAGTCACGCGCTTCCGGAAGCGTGTACTTTCCAGGTTCCGAGGTGCGCTTCCACACGAGGCTCGAGTAGCTGTCGCGCACGGTACCTGCAGCGTCGTCGACGACGAATCGGCTCATCTCTTCAATCTCCTGAGAGCGCATGGTGCCATTGGTCGCGCGCCCTCACAAGGGGGGCGCAGCGTGACGGCCACTCGAACGGGGTGATGGAACGACGAAGGGCTCGCCGCGCCTTTCGGTGCGACGGGCCCCTCGCGCTGCGGCTTCACTTCTTGAGGAAGGCGGCCGGGTTTGCCGCGAACTTCTTGTCGCAGCCCGGGCAGCAGAAATAATAGGTCTTCCCGTCGACGACGGCCTTCGGCGACGACGCGGTGATCGTGAACTCCTCGCCCGAGACGGGGCAGAGGCTCTTGTCGCCGACGGTGGCCTCGCCGGGGGCCTTCACGCCTTCCGGGAGCGCGGCGGCCGCGGGGGTCTTCGCGCAGTTGCAGGAGGCTCCGCACTTGTGCGCGCAGCCGGTGAGGGCGAGCGCGCTCACGAGCCCGAGGGCGGCGATCGAAAGCTTGGTCCAGGTGGTGGTCATGCGGCGTTTTGTCGCACGGCTACGGTGAAAAAAAAAGGAGGGAAACGCCTGGAAAAGCGCTTCCCTCGCGGGCGCAACGTCTGCGCCGGTGAGCTACTTCTTCGCGTCGGCGGGCTTCGCCTCTTTCGGAGCCTCGGCGGCCTTCACGAGCTCGAGCTCGAACTCGAGGGAGACCTCTTCGGCCACGACGACCGCGCCCGCCTCGGTGACCTTGCCCCAGGCGAGGCCGAAGTCCTTGCGGTTGAGCTTGCCGGTTGCCGAAGCGCCGCGCACGACCTGACCCCAGGGGTTCGTCCACTCCTTCGTTGGGCCCTCGACCGTGAGCGTGACGGGCTTCGTCACGCCATGGAGCGAGAGGTCGCCCGTGACGAGGAGCTTCTGCCCCTGCTTCTTCACGGCGGTCGACTTGAAGGTCATCTTCGGGTGGTTCGACACGTCGAAGAAGTCCGCGCTCTTGAGGTGCTCGTCGCGCTTCTCGATGCCCGTGTCGACGCTCGCCGTCTCGACCTCGACGTTGATGGTGCTCTTCGTGACGTCCGCGTCGTCGATGGCGACGGTGCCGCTGAAGGCCTTGAAGGAGCCCTTCACGGTCGAGACCATCATGTGCTTCACGCCGAAGCCGATGCGGCTATGGGCGCCGTCGAGGGTGTAGTTCGCGGCGAAGGCCGGGAGCGAGGCGAGGGCGACGAGCGCGAAGGCGCGGGCGGAGCGAGAGAGAAGGGAAACCATGGAGTTCTCCTGGATGGAAACGTATCGGGTCGTAGGACCGAACCATCACCCTACGCGGGATGCGCGCGGGTCACAGCACCCTTTGCGGAACAACAACGTTCCGTCGACCGAAACAATCGCAGGACCGTTACGCCACCTTGACCGGGGCGCTCAGCCCGTCGTCTTCGGGTGCTCGGGCGTGGGGGCCTCGGGCCATGCGACGGCCTTGCCCATCGCGTGGAATCCCTTGTCGACGTAGAGCGTGACGCCGGTGATGCCGCTTGCGAGCGGGCTCGCGAGGAAGGCGGCCGCGTGACCGACCTCTTTCGCGTCGAGGGCTTCGGGGATCGGTGTGTTCGCCTCCGCGTAGCGCACCATTTCGTCGATGAAGCCGATGGCGGAGGCGGCACGAGAGGCCCACGGTCCCGCGCTGATCGTGTTCACGCGGAGCCCGTGCGAGCGGCCGGCCTCGTAGGCGAGCGTGCGCGTGTCGGCCTCGAGGGCCGCCTTCGCCGACGACATGCCGCCGCCGTAGCCCGGGATGACGCGTTCGCTCGCGAGGTAGGTGAGGGAAAGCACGCTCCCGCCGCGGCGCATGAGCGGCAGGAAAGCGCGGAGCATGGAGATGAGCGAGTAGGCGCTCGTGCCGACAGCGCCGAGGTAGCCGCCGCGCGAGGTCTCGAGGAGCGGCTTCTTCACTTCGCTGCCGTTGGCGAGCGAGTGCACGAGCACGTCGAAGCTCTCGGGCCCATGCTTCTCGAGGAGCGCTTTCGCGACGCCCTCGATGCTGAAGTCGCCCTTCTCGGCGTAGCGGCGATCGGTCCGCACGGCCTCCGGCGCATCCGTGAGCGCGTCGTAGGCCGCGTCGAGCGGGAAGATTCCCTCGAACTCGAGCATCGAGCCGTTCGCGAGCGGTCGCGACGCGTCGAGCTTTCCGCGGCGCAGCAGCGTCGTGAAGATGTTGTGTGCCGGCGGCCAGGTGCCGACCGAGACGCCTGCGCCCGCCTCCGCGAGCGACTTGGCGATCGCCCAACCGAAGCCACCGTCGTCTGCCACGCCCGCCACGAAGGCGCGCTTCCCCGTCATGTCGATCGAAAGCATGGCGGTGCTATGCCCACGCTCGCGCGCGCTGGCAAGCGCCGTTTGCGTCGATGTTGCGGGAATTTGCTGCGAAAATCCTTACGCGGTCTGGTACGCACGGAGGCACCTCGCCATGACCTCCACGGTTTCGATCGACGTCCTCGACGCTCCGCCTCCACGCCGCTTCCGCCTCCTCGACGTGCAGCGCATGGCCGTGAAGGCCGCGCTCGCGAGCGCCTTCGCCGTCTTCCTCGCGGGTGTCGTGCACAACGGCGACCCGCTCTCGGCGGGCTTCGTCTCGCTCGTGTGCGTGGCGCCGAGCGCCTTCGGTGGCTTGAAGCGCGGCTTCGAGCAGCTGGCGTCGAGCTTCATCGGCGCCGCGGTGGCCACGGTCGTCGTGAGCCTCGTGCCCGGGGTGCGCGAGAGCTCCATGCTGCCGCTGGCGATCGCGCCCGCGATGCTCGTGGCGCTCGTGCTGTGCCTGCAGTTCCTCTCGGATTCGGCCTACTTCACCGCGGGATTCTCCGCGCTTTACGTGTTCCTCATGCCGTTCCCCTCGGGGGCCGAGAGCCTGCGTCAGCGCATGGTCGCCGTGACGTGCGGGGTCGTCGCGGCATCGCTCACGAACACCCTCGCCGCGTCGCTCCTCGCGCCCACGATCGTGCGTCGCCGTCGCACCATCGTGCGTGAAGCGGCTGCGGAGGCGTTGCGTGCGCGTGCGCAGGCCCTCGTCGGGAAGCTCTCGCCCGACGCCGCCTTCGACGCGCACCACCACGCGCTCGCCGTTCTTGGCGAGGCCAGCTTCGACTTCGGAGACTCCGCGCGCGAGGCGCTCTTTCCCGGCGCGGCACGTTCGCGCCGCGAGGCGCTCGAGGCCTTGCGTGAGGCGAGGCTCTTCGACGAGCTTCTCCATGTGGTCGCGCCGCTCGCCTTCGCCGACGCGCCGTCGTCGTCGCTCACACGCTGGGCCGTCGCGCTCGACACGCTCGCCGACGCGCTTCGCTACGGCGCCACGCTCACCAAAGCGCGCGCGCTCGCGACCGACGCGCTCGCCGCCGAGCAGAACCTCGTCGCCGCAGCGCAAGGCCGCCTGCTGCTCACGCGGATCGAAGCGTACGAAGCGCTCCCGCACGCCGCCGGCTGACGCGCCGGAGGGCCGGGCTCCTTCACGTGGGCCCCTGCGCGCCTTCGTGGTAGGCACCGCCGAGCCATGGCCGAATTCATCTTTCAGATGCAGGACGTGACCCGCGTCCACCCGCCCGACAAGAAGGTCCTCCAGAACGTCACGCTCGCGTTCTACTTCGGCGCGAAGATCGGCGTCATCGGTGGCAACGGCTCGGGCAAGTCGAGCCTCATGCGCATCATGGCCGGCGTCGACAAGGAGTTCACGGGCGACGCGCGCCTGCACCCGAACGCCACCGTCGGCTACTTCTCGCAAGAGCCTGATTTGCAGGGCGCCGAGACCGTGCGCGAGGCCGTCGAGATGGCCGTGAAGAAGACGCGCGATCTCCTTGCCGCCTTCGAAGCGATCTCCATGAAGCTCGGCGAGCCCATGGACGACGACGCCATGCAGAAGCTCCTCGACGAGCAGGGGCGCATGCAGGACGAGATCGACGCGCAAGACGCGTGGAACCTCGATCGCACCGTCGACCTCGCGATGGAGGCCCTCCGTTTGCCAGCGCCCGAAGCGCGCATCGAGCACCTCTCCGGCGGTGAGAAGCGCCGCGTAGCGCTGTGCCGCATTCTCCTCGAACGCCCGGATTTGCTGCTCCTCGACGAGCCGACGAACCACCTCGACGCCGAGAGCGTCCACTGGCTCGAGCAATTTCTTCAGAGCTACCAGGGTACCGTCGTGGCCGTGACCCACGACCGCTACTTCCTCGACAACGCCGCGGAGTGGATCCTCGAGCTCGATCGCGGCATCGCGTACCCGTTCAAGGGCAACTACACCGCGTGGCTCGAGCAGAAGCAGGCGCGCCTCGCCATCGAAGAGAAGCAAGAGTCCGCGCGTCAGCGAAAGCTGAAGCAAGAGCTCGAGTGGGTGCGCCAGAGCCCGAAGGCGCGCCAGGCGAAGAGCAAGGCTCGCCTCCAGGCCTACGACGACCTCGCGAACGAGGCCGCGAAGGGGCCGCAGAGCGACGCCGAGATCCACATTCCCGCGGGGCCGCGCCTCGGCGACGTGGTGCTCGAGGGTCGGGGTCTCAAGAAGGCGTTCGGTCAGAAGCTGCTCTTCGAGGGCTTGGAGTTCCGACTCCCGCGCGCCGGCATCGTCGGCGTCATCGGCCCGAACGGCGCAGGCAAGACGACGCTGTTCAAGCTCGTCACCGGCGTCGAGCAGCCCGACGGCGGCGAGCTCGTGGTCGGTCCGACCGTGAAGCTCTCGTACGTCGACCAGTCGCGCGACGGCCTCGTCGGGAACAACAACGTTTGGCAGGAGATCTCCGGTGGAGAGGAGTCGCTCCTCTTCGGCAAGAAGGAGATCAATTCGCGTGCATACTGCACGTGGTTCAACTTCCGCGGCAGCGACCAGCAGAAGCTCGTCAAGAACCTCTCGGGCGGCGAGCGCAACCGCCTGCAGCTCGCGAAGCTCTTGAAAGAGGGCGGTAACCTCCTCCTCCTCGACGAGCCGACCAACGACCTCGACGTCGAGACGCTCCGCGCGCTCGAGTCCGCGCTGCTCTCGTTCCCGGGGTGCGCGGTCGTCGTGAGCCACGATCGCTGGTTCCTCGACCGCATCGCGACGCACATTCTCGCGTTCGAAGGCGACAGCCGCGTCGTCTTCTTCGAGGGCAACTACGGCGACTACGAAGCCGACCGCAAGAAGCGCCTCGGCTCCGCCGCCGACCGGCCTACGCGCGTTCGCTTCCGCGACCTACCGAACGTCTAGGTGTTCTCCTCCCGCAGCGAAACCCCAGGCGAAGAGCATCCCCTCGCGCGCGTGCGAGAGGGGCTCCTGCGCGCGGGGCGTCCGGTGCTCGATTGGTCCCACGGCAACCCGACGACCGCGGACCTCGCGTGGCCGCCGCGGGAGCTCGTCACGGCCTTCGCGAACGAGGCCTGGCTCCGCTATGAGCCTGCGCCGCTCGGCCTCGCGCACGCGCGGGAGATCGTGGCGCGTCACCTGCGCGACGAAGAGCTCGACGTCTCGCCGAGCGACGTGGTCCTGGTCGCTTCGACGAGCGAGGCCTACGCGAACCTCTTCAAGATCCTCTGCGACGCCGGGGACAACGTCCTCGTGCCGGCGCCGAGCTACCCGCTCTTCGACGAGCTCGCGCGCTGGGAGGGCATCGAGCTGCGCCCGTACCGCCTGGCCTTCGCGGGCGAGTGGCACCTCGATCTCGCTTCGGTGCGTGCAGCATGCAACGAACGCACGCGCGCGATCCTCGTTGTCTCGCCCAACAACCCCACGGGCAGCTGCCTCGCCGCGAGCGATCTCGAGGCCCTCGCGGAGCTCGGCTTGCCGGTGCTCGCCGACGAAGTCTTCGCGAAGGCTCCTGCGCGGGATCAGAACCGCACGCTCTCGGCGCGTTCCGTGCTCGCGCACGCGCCGCACGTGGTGCTCGACGGACTCTCCAAGCGCCTCGCGTTGCCTCAGGTCAAGCTCGGCTGGATGCTCCTCGGCGGCCCTGCGCCGTTTCGCGAGGAGCTCCGCTCACGCCTCGAATTCGCGCTCGACGCCCAGCTTGCGCTCTCCGCGCCCGTGCAGCACGCGCTCTCCGAGCTCCTCGCGCGCGAGGAAGAAGCGCGTGCAGTCCTCACCGATCGCCTCCGCGCCTCGGAGCTCGCCGTGCGCGAAGAGTGTGCCGGGTCCTCCATCTCGGTGCTCCCGCGCGAAGCGGGCTGGTCCCTCGTGCTGCGCGTGCCCACGCTCGACGACTCGCGCCTCGCGGTGCGCCTCCTCGAGCGCCACGGCGTCTACGCGCTGCCCGGGAGCTTCTTCGGCTTCGCGCAGCAGGGCTACTTGGTCGTGAGCCTGCTCGTGGAGCCCGCCGACGCGCGTCGTGCGGCGCGCGCGCTCATCGCGATCCTCGACGAAGACGACGCCTGAAGCGCGCTCTGTTCAGCGGGTCTTCACGCAACGAAAGCCGAGGATCGCGCCGCGGGTGCTCGGTGGGTACGCCATGCGCACGGTGCCCGAGAGGATCTCCGGGGCGCGGGCCGAGTACGAGCCGCCGCGCGCCATGCGCATCGAGGGGTCGCACGTCTTCCGGTCGTAGGTGCAAAACGTCGTGTCGGTCCACTCCCACACGTTGCCCGCGAGGTCGTGGATTCCGTCGCGCGTTTGGCCCTTCGGGTGGCTCATGATCGGGCAGGTGCCGAGCCCGGCCGCCACGCGCTGAAAGCAGGCGTGCTCGCTCGTGGGCGCCTCTTTGCCCCACGGGTAGAGGCCGTCGCTGTCTTCGCGCGCGGCGAACTCCCACTCTTCTTCCGTCGGGAGTCGCTCGCCGTGGGCCGTGCAGTACGCGGAGGCTTGAACGAAATCGACGCAGTTGATCGGGTGGTTCGCGCGGTCGGGGTGTCCGCTGTTGCACTCGTCGTCGGTGCCCGCGGGCGTGCACGCTCCGCGCGCGACGCATGCCTCGTATGCGGCGACCGTGACCTCGTGGGCGTCCATGCGGAACGATGCCACCGAGACGCGATGGGTCGGCCCCTCGTCGGCAGGACCGTCGGCGCGGCCTTGATCCATCACGCCGCCGGAGACGATGACCATCGGGGAGTCGTCCTTCGCGGGGAGCGGCGCTGCGGCGGCGGCCGGCGAGGTTGGGGCGGCCGCGTGCGGCGGTTCCACGACCGCGACTTCGGGCTGCGTGCGCGCGAGCGCAAAGAAGCATAGCCCTCCGACGGCGACGAGACCGACCATGAGCTGCGCCGGCGTGAACCGCTGCTCCTTCGAGGCTCGGGGGGCGGCCATGTCGAACGGCGAGCGCGCCGTGTCGCCGCTCGTGCGGGCGATGGCGATGCCCGTGATCGACGCCGGCGAGAGCGTGGAAGCGAGGCTCTCGACGTTCTTCGCGGCGAAGAGCAAGCCTTCGAGGGCCACCTTGGCGTCGGGAAACCTTCGCTCGCGGTCACGTTCGACGCAGCGCTCGAACCAGGAGCGAATCGCGGTGGGGACGCCGGGTGCGCCGACCTCGGAAGCACGCACGCTCGCGTTCGAGAGCGGTGCGTACGCGATCTCGTTCACGAGCGCCGCGAGATCGACGTCTTCGGCCGTGCCCGCGCGCCAGAAGCTCTTGCCGGTGAGGCAGTAGAAGGCGATGAGCCCGAGGGCCCACACGTCGGCGCGCGCGTCGATGTCGCCGGTCATGCGCAGCTGCTCGGGGGCCATCCAGAGCGGCGTGCCGAGGGCGCTCGTCTGCTTCGCGGCGCTGTCGGACGCGCTGCGGATCTTGGCGATGCCGAAGTCGAGGACCTTCACGGTGAACGCCTCGCCCACGCGCTGCGAAGGGCTGATGAAGATGTTTTCGGGCTTGAGATCCCGGTGGACGATGCCCGCGCGGTGCGCCGCGCCCACGGCGTGGCCGACCTGCAAAAACACCTCGATCATCTCTTCGAGCGAGAGGCGCCCCTTGCGCGTGACGAAGGCTTCGAGGTTCTCTCCGCGCAGGTACTCCATGGCGATCCACGGGACCGAATGCTGGTCGTCGATGCCCGCGGCCACGACCTGGACCACGTGCTCGCTCGCGATCTGCGTGCAGATCGTCGCTTCTTGCGTGAAGCGCTTACGGAAGTCCGCGTCGCTCACGAGGTGCGCGTGCATCGTCTTCAGCGCACGCGTGGCGCCGGTGCTGCGCTGCCGGGCCACGTAGACCGCGCCCATGCCGCCCGACGCGAGGGGCTCCACGATCTCGAAGTCTCCGCCGAGCACGCTGCCCGCGGTCAACGTGTTGTCGGCCATGGCGCGCAGCTTATCGGAGAAACGGCGGTGTGCCCCACTCTTCCGGTTACTTGTCGGTGCCGAAGTCGAGCGCTCCTCGGAAGCCGAAGGGGATCTCGTTCGTGAGGAAGCGCTGGCACGCTTGCTGGTAGATCCAGCTCGGACCGTCGTTCGGGCTGCGCTCGAGGACGCCGTCGAACGCCTCGATCGCCTCGGAGAACGCGCCGCGCTCGAAGGCGTCGATCGCCGAGAGGAACCCCTCCATCGTCTCGCTCTTCTCGCGGCGCACCTCGGCGCTGTCTGCGTCGAGGACCTCCCAGACGGCGACGGGCTCGCCGCGGCCGCGCGCCACCACGCGACCAAGCGGTCGCAGCGTGATGTTCGCATCGGACAGATCGGTGAGCACGCTCTCGCCGACGAGCACGCGCACGCCGAGGCGCCGCGTGAGGGCCTCGAGGCGAGCCGCCACGTTCACCGCGTCGCTGATGACCGTGGCCTCGAAGCGCCGCGGCTCTCCAATCGTCCCGAGCATGGTGGGGCCGCGGAAAATACCGACGCCGATGGCCAAGCCCTCGCGGTCGTCTTCCGTGAGGCCGTGCTCTTGGTTGTAGCTGTCGACCTCGGCCTGAATGGCCACCGCGGCGCGCACGGCTCCGAGCGAGTTCGAGGGGAAGAGGGCCATCACCGCGTCGCCGATGTACTTGTCGATGAAGCCGCCGTTCGCGTGGATGTGCGGCGCGATGCGCGAGAGGCAGCCGTTCAGGAAGCGGAACGTGCCGCTCGGCCCGAAGGTCTCGCTCATCGTCGTGAAGCCACGAATGTCGGCGAAGAGGATGGTGAGGTCCTTCGAGACGTGATCGCCGAGGCGCACGTCGGCGACGCGCTCGCGCCCGAGCAGGCGCAAGAATTCGCGCGGCACGAAGCGCGTGAGCGCGACGGTTTCCCTGGAGATTTGCAAGTGCGTGGCGATGCGCTGGAGGAGCTCGGCCTTCACGGTGGGCTTCACCATGAAGTCGCTGGCGCCCGCTTCGAAGGCCCGCACCACGTCTTCATGGTGGGCCCTGCTCGACATGAGCACGAAGGGCAGCTCGGCGGTGCTGTGCG
>CAIOHM010000218.1 GCA_903858055.1 uncultured delta proteobacterium | reverse complement strand
GGTCGCTTCGCTCATGCCGTCACGACGTCGCCACGCGCACCGGCAACGATGCCCATGACCGTGGCGACGTCGGCCGGCTCCATGCCCGCGTCTTCGAGCGTCTCTTGAAGAATCGCCGCGACCTCGCCGAAGGCTTCGCCCGTGATCGCGAGGCGCGCGTGCGCTGCGCCGAGTTCGCGCCCCGTGTACTCGGCAGGCCCGCCGAGCACGTGCGCGATGAACTTCGTCTGGTGGTCGATGAGCCGCTCCATGTTTGCGCCCTGGAAATAGGGCTTCAAGGTCGGGCTTTGGAGGATTTGCCGGTAGAACTCACGGACAATTTTGCTCACTGTCGCGAAGCCGCCGTACTTGTCGAAGAGCGTCGTCATGCGCAGAGCGTAACGCAGTTCTTGCGCACGAGACCAGCGCGACGCACGGTCGAAGTTGCCAAAAGCTCCACCGTCGCGCGACGGCGAGCCTAGCTGCGCCCGTTGGGCCCCACGAGCGTGCGCAGCTCCGCGCGCGCGACGACCTCGCCCTCGACGTTCGTCATGACGACGGGCACGAGGTACTCGCGCCGGTCCACGGGGAGCGACTCGGGGCACGTGCCGACGGCCTGGATCGTGCCGCGCGCCTTCTTCACGTAGTCGATGGAGAGGCCTGCGACGATGAAGCGCGCGCCCGGTGCGAGCGCGTAGGAGAGCGCGATGTTCCCTGCGATTTCCGCGAGGTTCACGAGCGCGATCGCGTGCACGCAGTTGAGGTGGTTGCGCACGGCGGGGCGGTCTTCGAGAAGCACCGAGGCGAACCCCGGACGGAGCTCGTCGACGACGGCGCCCACCGTGCCCGAGTACGGGGCGATGCGCCCGATGGCCTTCGAGAACGCCCACTTCCCCCCCGGGACCTTCGCAAAGCGATCCCACGCCTCGCGGACCAAGTTGCGCGAGGGATCGTCCAAAGCCGGAAGGAAGGGGATCGCGAGCATCGCCGGCGACGCTAGCAGGGAGTTTCGCTCCATTCGAGGCACGTGAGGGCGATGGCGGAGACCTCGTCCGCGCGCGGTCCGCGCGCGCGTGCCTCACGAGCAAGCGCAGGCGCGCGAAGATGGCGCGCGGCAATTCGCAGGGCTGCGCGGCGCTTTCGAACGCGAGCAGCGGCGGGTGTCATCGCCCCCCGAAAGCGCGCTACCGTGCGCGCCTCGACTGGAGGCCACGATGAACGGCGGCGATCGCATTGGTGAGGTTCTCGCGCGACAAGGGGTTCGCTTTCTCTTCACGCTGTGCGGCGGGCACATCTCGCCGATCCTCGTGGGGGCGAAGACTCGCGGCATCCGCGTCGTCGACGTGCGTGATGAGGCGAACGCGGTCTTTGCCGCAGACGCGGTCGCGCGCATGTCGGGCACGGTCGGTGTCGCGGCGGTCACGGCGGGCCCGGGCCTCTCGAACACCATCACCGCGGTGAAGAACGCGCAGCTCGCCCAGAGCCCGGTGCTCATCCTCGGCGGTGCGACGGCGACCGTGCTCCGCGGCCGCGGGAGCCTTCAAGACATCGACCAGCTCGCGCTCATGCGCCCGCACGTCAAGTGGGCGACGAGCGTCGGCATGGTGCGTGATCTCGTGCCCGTCATGGAGAAGGCCATCCGCACGGCGAAAGAGGGCGTACCGGGGCCCGTCTTCGTCGAGTGTCCCGTGGACCTCCTCTACCCCGAGAGCCTCGTGAAGGAGTTCTACGGAACGAAGTCCGCGAGCGACATCAAGTCGCCGGTCGAGCTCGCGATTCAGGGCTACCTGCGCCTTCACTTGAAGAAAGTCTTCGCGTTCTCCGAAGCGCCGACCTTCAGCGCGAGCGTGCGCCCGCGCGCGCCCGAGCCCGACGCGACCTCGCTCAAAGAGGCGCGCGACCTGCTCGCGAAGGCCGAGCGCCCCGTGCTCCTCGTGGGTTCGCAGGCGGTCGTGGAGCCGGACCACGTGGACCTCCTACGCGGCGCGATCGACTCCTTGCAGATTCCAACCTTCCTCTCGGGCATGGCGCGCGGCCTCCTCGGCACGAACCACCCGCTCTGGTTCCGCCACAAGCGCACCGAAGCGTTGCGCGAAGCAGACCTCGTGCTCCTCGCGGGCGTGCCTGCGGACTTTCGCCTGAATTACGGGCGTGCCATCACGGGCAGGGCGAAGGTCGTCGCGCTGAACCGCAGCGCAGCGGATGCGAACCTCAACCGCAAGCCCACGGTCTTCCTCGAAGGCGACGCGGCGCTTGGGCTCGCTTCGCTCGGTCGCGGTGCGGCGCATCCCTCGTGGGTCGAGACCCTTCGCCACCGCGAGCGCGCGCGCGACGAGGCGATC
>CAIOHM010000217.1 GCA_903858055.1 uncultured delta proteobacterium | reverse complement strand
GAGCTCGGGGGTCACGCGCTGCGGGAGCGTGACCGGTACGCGCGTCGCGAGGCGGATCGTGTCGAGGCTCGGAATCGTGCGCAGCTCCGCGACGAGCCGCACGAGGCGATCGGTGCTCATCGCGAGCGGATCGCCGCCGCTGACGATGACGTCGTGCACCTCCGGGTGGGCGCGGAGGTACGCGAAGGCAGGCTCGAGGGCCTTCATGGAGACCGCGCCGCCGCCGTCGCCGACCATGCGCGAGCGCGTGCAGAAGCGGCAGTAGACCGCGCAGCGATCGGTCGCGAGGAGGAGGCAGCGATCAGGGTAGCGCTGCACCAGGTGCGGAGCGACCTCGTGGGCGACCTCGCCGAGCGGGTCTTCGAGATCGCCCGGCACGCGCACGGACTCCTCCGCCACCGGCACCGCCTGCTTGCGAATGGGGCACGACGGATCGGTCTTGCTCGCGAGCCCGAGGTAGTACGGGGTGACGCGCATGGGGAATCCGCCCTCGAGCGCCCGGCGCGCCCCTTCGCGCTCGCTCTCCGTGAGCGTGAGGCTCGCCTCGAGCCCCGCAAGCGAGGTCACGGCATGCTTGAGCTGCCACGCCCAGTCGCGTGGCCCCGAGGCCTTCGTGCGCGGCGATGCGGCCTCTGCTGCCCCGAGCACCGGGAGCCGCTTCACGGCGTGGCGCCCGCCTTGAACACGGCCTCGAGCGCGGCCGGGTCGACCTCGATCTGCGCAGCCTTCGCGAGCTCGGCGAGCTTCGCCTTCTCGGCAACGCGACGCTTCTCTTGGGCGAGCGCGATACGAATGGTCTTCTCGACCTCCTCGAAGCTGCGCGACCGCGCCGCGGAGACGGAGGTCACGCGTACGATCCAGAACGTGCCGCTCGCGGCGATGGGCTCGCTCACGGCACCGACGCCCGCCAACGCGTGGGCCGCCTTGCGCACGGCCTCGGGAATGCGCGCGTTCGTGCCGCGGTCGTCGCCGGGGGCGCTCACGAAGCCCACGTCGCCGAGGAGATCGAGCGGGGCGCCGGTCTTGGCGCTCGCGTCGGTGGAGCGCGCCTTGACGACCTCACCGAAGCGGAGCGCCGTAGGCGAGGCACCAAGCGCCGCGACAGCCTTCTTCGCTTCCGCCTCGTTCGCGACGACGATCGCCTGGAGGCGACGGCGCTCGGGTTCCGCGTAAGACGCCGCATGGGCATCGTAATACGCGCGCACCTCGGAGGCCTCGAGCGCCTCGGCCTTGGGCACCGAGCGGTGAATCTCGCGGAGCATGGCGTCGCGCAGGGCCATGCGCAGCTCTTGAGCCACAGCCGGGTCTTTCTCGAGGCCCTTCGCGCGGGCCTCTTGCGCCAGGGCTTCCGTCTCCACGAGCGCGTCGAGGAGCTCCTTGCGGCGCGCCGGCGCCTCGAAGCGCGCGCGATCGATTTCGTCGAGGTTCGTGAGCGCCTCGAGGAAGTCGCCCACGGTGATGGTGCGTTCGCCGACCTTCGCGAGGATCTTCGCCTCGACCGCGCCTGCGCTCTCGCTCTTCGGCGCCTCGCCCGAGGGCTTTGCCTTGCAACCCGCCACAAGGAGGGCCGCTGCGAGTGCAAAGGTGCAAAAACCGCGCTGCATGACCCGGGCCGTAGCACGAATGACGAGGCGCTTTTCGTGGAGAATGCGTGGCGGGTTGCGTCGCCGTGGCGAGACCGCTAGGGCCTCGGGCTCATGGCCACCGGTTCCGAATCTTCGCTCCACTACCGCCGCATCGTCCTCAAACTCAGCGGCGAGGCGCTCTGTGGGGCCGGGGGCTTCGGCATCGACCGCGAGGTCATCGCGGCCACGGCGAAGGAGATCGGCGAGGTCCGCGCCGAGGGCGTGCAGATCGGCATCGTGGTCGGCGGCGGCAACATCTTTCGCGGCCTCAAGGGCGCGAGCCAAGGCATGGACCGCGCGCACGCCGACAGCATGGGCATGCTCGCCACGGTCATCAACTCGCTCGCGCTCCAAGACGCGCTCGAGAAATGCGGCGTGCCCACGCGCGTGATGACCGCCATCGCGATCCAGCAGGTCGCCGAGCCTTACATCCGCCGCCGCGCGATTCGTCACCTCGAGAAGGGCCGCGTCGTGGTCTTCGCCGCGGGCACGGGAAACCCCTACTTCAGCACCGACACCGCGGCGGCGCTCCGCGCGATGGAGATCAACGCCGACGTGCTCTGCAAGGCCACGAAGGTCGAGGGCATCTACGATCGCGACCCCGTGAAGTTCCCCGACGCGCAGCTCATCGCGAAGATGAGCTACGATCGCTTCCTCGCCGATCGCATCGGCGTGATGGACGCGACCGCGATCTCCCTCTGCCGCGACAACCGCCTCAAGGTGCGCGTCTTCAAGCTCGCGGACTTCGGCAACATCACGCGCGTCGTGCGTGGCGAGTCGATTGGCACCGTCGTCGAAGACTGAGCGGGCGCTCGCATGAACGCGCCGCTCGCGCCGAGCGAGTCCCTCTGCACGCGCTGCGGCTTCTGCTGCGACGGCTCGCTCTTTGGCCACGTACCCGTGACCGACGACGAAGCCGCGAGCCTCCCCGCGCCCCTCGAGGTCGTCCCGCGCGAAGGCAAGAAGACGCGCCTCGCCTTCGTGCAGCCGTGTGCGGCTTTTTGTGCACAGTGCACGGTTTACGAGGCGCGGCCGAAGACCTGCCGCACCTACCGCTGCGAGCTCTTGAAGGCGGTGGAGGCGGGCACACAGACCTACGAGGAAGCCCACGCGATCGTGGCGCGCGTGCACGAGCGCCGCGCGGACATCGAGCGCCGCGTGGCCGAGCCCTTCGACCAAGCGAAGCGATCGCTCGTGCTGAACGCCTCACGCGACGTGGATGCGTTCCTCACGCTGCTCGCCGTCGAGAAAGACTTGGACGCTTTTTTTCGGAAGCACGTCGAGGAGGATTAGCGTCTCTCGAGGATGAGCTCCTTCCTCGAGACCTTACGCAACGCGATCCAAGTGCCGGGCACCGAGCGAGCTCCGCTCCTCGTGCATTCGGACGCTTTCCGAGCACGCGCCGTCGTTCGCGGACTGGTTCGCGCGGAGCGGGCGACGAGCGCGAGTACGGCGACGCCAAACGCCTTCGAGGACCTGTGCGCGCGGCACGTGGAGGCGCTCGAGCGCATCGCAGGCCCGCGCCCGATCGCGTTCCCGACCTTCAACTACGACTTCCCGCGCACGCGCTTCTATGCGCCCGCCTCCGATGTTTCCCAGGTCGGCATGCTCTCCGAGTACGCGCGCACGCGCTGGGCGACCGCGCGCCGGGGCGGGCCCATGTTCCCCTTCGCGTGCAGACCGCCGGAGAGCGATGATCCGTTCGCCGCGCCGCAGACGGGTGCGATCGATCCCTTCGGCGAGGACTCGATCTTCGGCGAAATCCGACGTCGCGGCGGCCACGTGATCCTCTACGGCGCGCCGTTCATCAGCTTCACCTCCGTGCACCACGTGGAGCGCCTCTGCCCTGCGCGCGCGCATGGCGGCCCCGTGTACCGCTACGACAAGGTGTTCGACGGCGTCGTGCGCCACGAGGACGGTCGCGAGTCCGCGGTCTCCGTGCGCTACCACTGCCGCCCGGCCGGGAGAACGCTGGGCTACGACTGGGATCGGCTGCGCGTCGACGCGGAGCGCGAGGGCTTCCTGCGCGCCTTCCGCGAGGAGGACACGGAGGTGCTCGTCCTCGATCTCGCGCGCGTCTGCGACTACTGGCTCGCGCGCGTCGCCGAGGACCCGCTCTACCTGCTCGATGCCCCGACGCAGGGGTGGATGAAGCCCGAGCTCGATCGGCTCGGGCGCGCGTTCGAGCGCAGCGACTTCGAGGAGACGACATGAGCGACGACACCCTCGGCCACCGCATGCACGGCTGGGCCCGCGACCTCTTCCCCATCTGCCGCAGCCTCACGGGCCCCGGCGTGCGCGAGACGCTCGCGTACCTGAAAAACCTGCTCCCGGGGCTCACCGTCCACGAGGTTCCCTCCGGCACCGAAGCCTTCGATTGGACCGTTCCGCCCGAGTGGACGATCCGCGACGCGTGGGTCGAGAACGAGCAGGGCGAGCGCGTGATCGACTTCAAGCGGCACAACCTCCACGTGCTCGGGTACTCGGAGCCCGTCGACACGTGGCTGGACCTCGAGGAGCTCCAGAAGCACCTCTACTCCCTCCCGGAGCAGCCGGACGCCATCCCGTATATTACCTCGTATTACTCGCGCCGCTGGGGCTTCTGCCTCACGCACGAGGCACGGCAGGCGCTGAAGCCCGGGCGCTACCGGGCGGTGGTGGACGCGGACCTGAAGCCCGGCGTCCTCAACTACGCGGAGCTCCTGATCCCTGGCGAATCGCAGGACGAAGTCTTCCTCTCGACCTACGTCTGCCACCCCTCGATGGCGAACAACGAGCTCTCCGGGCCCGTCGTCACCACGGCCATCGCGCAATGGATCGCGGCACTCCTCAAGCGTCGCTACAGCTACCGCATCGTCTTCATCCCGGAGACGATCGGATCCATCGTCTACCTCTCGCGGAAACTCGATCACCTGAAGCGCCACGTGAAGGCGGGCTTCAACGTGAGCTGCATCGGCGACGACCGCGCGTACTCGTACCTGCCCTCCCGCGCCGGCGACACGCTCTCCGATCGCGCCGCGAAGCACGCCCTCGAGCACATCGATGCAGGCTACATGCGCTACACCTGGCTCGACCGCGGAAGTGACGAGCGCCAATACTGCTCGCCCGGCGTAGACCTGCCCATGGCGACGGTCATGCGCAGCAAATATGGCCGCTACCCGGAGTACCACACGTCCCTCGACAACCTATCACTCGTGACCCCCACGGGTCTCGAGGGCGGCTTCCGCGCGCTCCAAGCCGCCATCGCCGCGGTGGAGAGCAACGTGACGCCACAGGTGACGGTGCTCTGCGAGCCCCAGCTCGGCAAGCGCGGACTCTACCCAACGCTGTCCACGAAGGAGACCGGCGCCAAGGTCGCGACGATGATGGGCATGCTCAGCTACGCGGACGGCAAGCACGACCTCCTGCAGATTGCGGAGATTCTGCACGTACCCATCGCGAAGCTCGCGGAGATTTTGGAGCCGTTCGTAGCGAATGGGCTCGTCAAGCTCGTCGAATGACGACCGAGATACTTTTGGCGGAGTAGTTTAGCGCTTCTCGGAGCTGCGGGCCGCCGCCTTCGCGAGCCCCACGAAGCGCTGCTCGGGCCCTGGCGGATCGTAGATCTGGACCGCGACGAGCGTGGAGCCCGGGTCCGGCTGCCAGGAGTGGCGCGTACCCGGCGGCACCGCGAGGATCTCGCCTGCACCGAGGCGATGGGGCACGCCGTTCACGGTGAAAGTCCCCGCGGCCTCCACCGCCGCGAGGATCTCCCACTGCTCCGCGTGCGTGTGCTCGGCGACCGGCGCGCTGCCCGAGAGCCGACCGAGGTACGCCTCCGGGGAGAGGTCCGTGCCCACGTCGAGGTGCGCGTGCATGCGCCCCTCGGCCCACGTGAGCTCCACCGCGCGGCCAGCCGGCACCACCGTCTTCGTCGCCTCACCCTCGCACGCGCGCAGCGGCACGCGCGCCACGAGCACGAGCCCGTGCCCGCTCAGGCCGAACGGACCCGGGCGCGCCATCACCAGCGTATCGCCCTCCGCGAGCCGCTCTCCCGCGACCATGACCGCGCCACGCGCCACCGCCACGATCATGCGCGCGCAAGGCGAGGCTTCGAAGCGCGCCGGCACGTCGACGAAGGCCGCCTCGAGGGGGCCCCGCGCCACGAGGGCCGCCCCGACCGGGGCGAGCGGCGCAACCGGGGCCGCGGAATTCTTTGCGCAGCCCGCCAGCGCGAAGAGCAGCGAAACCACCGCCGCCCGCGACGCCAACGTGCCGCGCTTCGACGACCAAGGACGAGAACCGATCATGGCGGCGAGCGTAGCATCGTGGCTCGCTCGCACGCCCCGCTTACTCCGCCGCCTCGGTCGCGCCGCGCGCCGTGAGGAAACCGTGCACGCTGGCCGCCACGCGACGACCGTCGGCGATAGCCCACACGACGAGGCTCTGGCCGCGGTTGCAGTCGCCGGCCGTGAAGACGCCGGTGACGTTCGTGGCGCCGTGCGGATCGCTCGCGATGTTGCCGCGCGCGTCTTTGGCGAGGCCGAGGTCCTCGACGAGGCGGAGCTTCTCGGGCCCCGTGAAGCCCATGGCGAGGAGCACGAGGTCCGCGGGAAGATCGACGGTCTGGCCCTCGAGGGGACGCATTTGGCCGCCCGCCATTTCGATGCGCTGTGCACGCAAGTGCTTCACGACGCCGCCCTCGCCGACGAGCTCCTTCGTCATGACCGCCCAGTCGCGCTCGCAGCCTTCCTCCTGCGAGGAAGAGGTGCGGAGCACCTGCGGCCACTCGGGCCACGGGTTCTCCGGGCGGCGCACGAGACTCGGCTTGGGCATGAGCTCAATCTGCGTGACCGACTTCGCGCCGTGGCGAATCGAGGTGCCCACGCAGTCCGAGCCCGTGTCACCGCCGCCGATGACGACCACGTGCTTGCCCGTCGCCAGGATCGCCTCGGCCTCGGGGATCGCATCGCCGGCGACGCGGCGGTTCGACTGCTCGAGGAACTTCATGGCGGGGTACACGCCCGCGAGCTCCGCGCCCGGCACCGGCAAGAGGCGAGGCTCACGCGCGCCCACGGCGATCACGATCGCGTCGAAGTCGCGGCGCAGGTCCTCCGCGGTGGTGCCCGCGTCGACGCCCACGTTCACGCCCGTGCGGAACTCCACGCCCTCCGCCTCGAGCTGCTTCATGCGCTGATCGATGAGGGTCTTCTCGAGCTTGAAGTCGGGGATGCCGTAGCGGAGCAGGCCGCCGATGCGATCGGTCTTCTCGAAGAGCACGACCGCGTGGCCTTCGCGTGCGAGCTGCTGCGCCGCCGCGAGGCCCGCAGGACCCGAGCCGACGACCGCCACACGCTTGCTCGTCTTGTTCGCGGCAAGACGCGGCACATACCCTCGCTGTACCACGTACTCGGCGATGTTCTTCTCGACGACCTTGATGGAGACCGGGTTGTTGTCGATGTTGAGCGTGCACGAACCCTCGCAGGGGGCGGGGCACACGCGGCCGGTGACCTCGGGGAAGTTGTTCGTCTCCTCGAGCGCGTTCGCCGCGTCGTCCATGCGGCCGCGGTAGACGTAGTCGTTCCACTCGGGGATGAGGTTCCCGAGCGGACACCCCTTGTGGCAGAACGGGATGCCGCAATCCATGCAGCGGCTCGCCTGCGCCTTGAGCTGCTCTTGCGAGACCGGCACCGTGAACTCGCGGTAGTGCGCCACGCGCTCCGCCGCCGGCGCCTCTTTCTCCTTGGCGCGCTCGACCTTCAGAAAGCCTCTTGGGTCACCCATCTCAGCTCACCACCTTGAGTTGACGCGCTTCGGTCGCCTTCTGCGCGAGGATCTTCTTGTATTCGGTCGGTACGACGCGAACGAACTTGGCCGTCGCGCTCGCCCAGTCGTCGAGGAGGCGGCTCCCCTTCGCGCTGCCGGTGCGCGAGACGTGCTCCTCGATGAGGCTCTCGAGCGCAGCGATTTCTTTCGTGTCCGCGAGGCTCTCGAGCTCGATCATCGCCTTGTTGCAGCGGGAGGCGAAGGCGCCGTCTTCGTCGTAGACGTAGGCGAGGCCGCCGCTCATGCCTGCGCCGAAGTTGCGGCCCGTGAGCCCAAGCACGACGACCGTACCGCCGGTCATGTACTCGCAGCCGTGGTCGCCGACGCCCTCGACGATGGCCGTCGCGCCGCTGTTGCGCACGGCGAAGCGCTCGCCGCCGCGGCCCGCGAAGAACGCACGGCCACTGGTTGCACCATACAAGCACGTGTTGCCGACGATGACGTTCTCCTCGCCCTTGTACTTCGCGCGTGAGGGCGGACGCACCGCGAGCACGCCGCCGGAGAGGCCCTTGCCCACGTAGTCGTTCGCGTCGCCCTCGAGCGTGATCGTGATGCCGCGCGTGACGAACGCTCCGAAGGCCTGACCCGCCGTACCCGTGGCGACGACGGTGATCGTGCCGTCCGGCAACCCCTCGGCGCCGTAGCGTGCCGCGACTTCGCCGGAGAGCATCGCCCCGAAGGCGCGGTTCGAGTTCTCGATGGGGATCGCCACGGTGGTGGCCTCGCGGTTTTCGAGGCTCGCGCGCGCGCGGCGAATCAGCGTCTGGTCGATGACCGTCGCGATGCCGTGATCTTGCGAGGTGGTGCAGCGGTAGACCGCCGGCTGGCCTTGCTCGTCTTGGGTCTCGACGTGGAGCAGGTCACGGAAGTCGAGCGTGTGCGCCTTCGGGTGGTCGCCCATGGCGCGCGGCACGACGCAATCCGCGCGGCCGACCATCTCGTCGACCGTGCGAAAGCCGAGCTCCGCCATGATGCGGCGCAGCTCTTCGGCGACGAAGAAGAAGTAGTTCACCACGTGCTCCGGCGTGCCCTTGAAGCGCGCCTTCAGCACCGGGTCCTGCGTGGCAATGCCGACAGGGCAGGTGTTGAGGTGGCACTTGCGCATCATGATGCAGCCGCTCGCGACGAGGGGCGCCGTGGCGACGCCGAACTCTTCGGCGCCGAGGAGCGCAGCGAAGGCGACGTCGCGGCCGGTCTTGAGCTGGCCGTCGGCTTGGACGACCACGCGATCGCGAAGACCGTTCTTCACGAGGATTTGCTGGGTCTCCGCGAGGCCGAGCTCCCAAGGCGTGCCCGCGTGCTGGATCGAGCTGAGCGGAGACGCGCCCGTGCCGCCGTCGTGGCCTGCGATGAGGATGACGTCCGCGTGCGCCTTCGCGACGCCCGCTGCGATGGTGCCGACGCCCGCTTCGGAGACGAGCTTCACGCTGATGCGCGCGCGCGGGTTCACGTTCTTCAGATCGAAGATGAGCTGCGCGAGATCTTCGATCGAGTAGATGTCGTGGTGCGGCGGCGGCGAGATGAGCGTCACGCCGGGCGTCGAGTGGCGCACCTTCGCGATGATCGCGTCGACCTTGTGGCCCGGGAGCTGACCGCCCTCGCCGGGCTTGGCGCCCTGCGCGACCTTGATTTGCAGCTCGTCTGCGTTCGCGAGGTAGTGGGCGGTGACGCCGAAGCGCCCGCTCGCCACCTGCTTGATCGAGCTGCGGCGCGAGGTGCCGTCCGCCTCTGGCGTGAAGCGGGCCTCGTCTTCGCCGCCCTCGCCCGTGTTGCTGCGGGCGCCGATGCGGTTCATCGCGATGGCGAGGTTCTCGTGCGCCTCCGCGGAGATCGAACCGAAGCTCATGGCGCCGGTCGCGAAGCGGCGCACGATTTGGCTCGCGGACTCGACGTCGCTCACGGGGATCGCCGCGCGGTCGCTCTTCAGATCCCACAAACCGCGCACGGTCACGGGCTGGCGCGTCTGCTCGTTGATCTCGTTTGCGTAGCGGTCGTAGTCCTCACCGGAGGAGAGGCGCACGGCCTTCTGCAGGGCCGAGACGCTCTCGGGCGACCAGAGGTGCTTCTCGCCGTCGCGGCGCCAGTGGTAGCGGCCGCCGACGTCGAGATCACCTGCAGGATGCACATACCCGAGCGCGTGACGCGCGAGCGCCTCCTCGATGATTTCCTTCGCGCCAATACCGCCGATGGTGTTCGGCGTGCCCGAGAAGAACGTGTTCACGATCTCGTTCGAGATGCCGATCGACTCGAAAATCATCGCGCCCTGGTAGCTCGAGAGGCACGAGATCCCCATCTTGCTCATGACCTTGAGCAGGCCCTTCTTGATGGCCTTCACGTAGTGCTTGTCGGCGGTCTTCGCGTCGGTGACACCCTCGACGCGGCCCTCGGCGACGAGCTCGTGGAGCGTCTCGAAGGCCAGGTAGGGCGCAACGGCCGAAGCGCCGTAGCCAATGAGCAGCGCGAAGTCCGCGACCTCGCGCGCCTCCGCGGTCTCGCACACGAGACCGACTTTTACGCGGTCGCCGCTCTTGACGAGGCTCTGGTGCACGGCGCTCACGGCGAGCAGGCTCGGGACCGGCGCACGGGTGGCGCTCGTCTGGCGATCGCTCACGACCACGAGGCCCGCGCCGTCGTCGAGGGCCTTCGAGGCCTCGGCGCAGAGGCGCATGATCGTCGCTTCGAAGGTTCCCGCCGGGTCTTTGCGGGCCGCCGCCACGTCGAAGGTGGCGTCGAGCTTCACCACGCGGAGCCAGTCGATGTTCGCGGCCTCGATGCTCGCGAGATCTTCGGGCGCAAGCACCGGGTGCGGGAGCTCGAGCTGGCGTGCTTGCTCGGGCTCTTCGGCGAGGAGGTTTCCCTCACCGCCCAGCGAGACCGCGAGCGACATCACGAGCTCTTCGCGGATCGGGTCGATCGGCGGATTGGTGACCTGCGCGAAGTGCTGCTTGAAGTAGCGGAAGAGCGACTGCGGCTTCGTCGAGAGCACCGCGAGCGGGGTGTCCGTCCCCATGCTGCCGATGGGCTCCTCGCCGTTCGCCGCCATGGGCGCGAGGACCATCGAGAGGTCTTCCCGCGTATAGCCGAAGGCTTGTTGCAGGCTGCGACGGTCGTCGGCACCCAAGCTGTAGAGCCCCTTGGTGCGTGGCAGGTCTTCGAGGAACCGCTTCTGGTCCTTCACCCAGGCGCCGTAGGGCTTCTGGCTGGCGATCTCTTCCTTCACCTGCTCGTCGCGGAGCACTTGCCCCTTCTTGGTGTCGATGAGCAGCATTTTGCCTGGCTTCACGCGACCCTTCTCGACGACGTCCGCCGGGTCGAAGTCGAGCACACCGAACTCGCTCGCCATCACCACGTAGCCGCTCTCGGTCACGAGGTACTTGAGCGGGCGCAGACCGTTGCGGTCGAGGCTCGCGCCGATGAGCGAACCGTCGGTGAAGCAGAGCGCCGCGGGGCCGTCCCACGGCTCCACGAGGAGCGAGTGGTAGTCGTAGAAGCCGCGCACGTTCTCGCTCACCGGCTGCTCCGGCGTGAGCGCCTCCGGCACGAGCATCATCATGACGTGGGGCAGCGAGCGGCCGCCGGCGCAGAGGAAGTCGATGACGTCGTCGAGGGAGCCCGAGTCGCTGCCGCCGGGGGTGATGATCGGCTTGAAGTCCTCGATGTACTCGCCGAAGGTCTGCGACTGCAGGAGCGCTTCGCGCGCGCGCATCCAGTTCTTGTTGCCCTGGAGCGTGTTGATCTCGCCGTTGTGCGCGAGGCGGCGGTACGGGTGGGCGCGCTCCCAGGTGGGGAACGTGTTGGTCGAGAAGCGTGAGTGCACGAGCGCGAGGGAGCTGCGCACGTCGTCTTCGCCGAGGTCCGGGAAGAACTTCCCGACGTGCTCGGGGAGCATCAAACCCTTGTAAACGACCGTCTTTGACGAACAGCTTGCAATGTACACGTCGCTCGCGGCGATGGTCTTCTCCGCGCGCTTGCGGATCATGAAGAGCGTGCGCTCGAAGGCCTGCACGGGGCACATGCGGCCCACGAAGAGCTGCTTGATGGCGGGCATGCTCGCGCGCGCCACGGGACCGATGCACGCGTCGTCGGTCGGCACGTCACGCCAGCCGATGATCTTTTGGCCGTGGCGGTGCACGGCGGCTTCGATCTTCGCCATGAAGGCGTCGCAGCGCTGCTCGTCGCGCGGCAGGAAGCACATGATGACCGCGTAGTCGCCGGGCAGCGGGAGGTCGAAGCCCTCACGCGCCATCGCGCGCTCGTAGAACGCGTGGGGAATCTGGAGCAGGATGCCCGAGCCGTCGCCACTGCACGGGTCGCAGCCCGCGGCGCCACGGTGCGCGAGGCGAGCGAGCACCTCGAGGGCCTTCGAGACCACGTCGTGCGTCGGCGTGCGCTTGAGGGTCGCGACGAAACCAAGACCGCAGGCGTCGTGTTCGTATTCAGGGCGGTAGAGGCCACGGGCTTCGGGCAGGGGCATAGCGGTCGGATTATGGAACGCGTTGACGCGGCGCGCTAGCAGAATTGACACGTGCGAAACACGAGCGAAATCCCTGCGCATCCGCTACGTCTTCGCGCCATGAGCAAGCGGAGACTGCCCGTTCTCAACTCACCGGGTGGTGCCGAGCCCTCGGAGGAGGAGGCCGGCAGCGTTGCGGCATGGGCCGGCGTCGCGTTCTTTTGCACGCTGCTCACGTGGCTCCCGCTCGCCGCGATCGTCAACGCGGCGGTGAACGCGGCGCTCGATGCATGGCTCCCCGGGGCCTTCACGCCGGCGCACACGACGCGCACCGCCCTCGCCTCGCTCCTCGTCGCGCACCTGGCGGTGTACGCGGTCAGTGTCTTCGCGGGTGCGTTCGTCGTCGGTCGCTTCGGGGGCGCCGCACCCGAGCGCAGCGTCTACCTCGGCGTGGGCGTGCTCGTCGGTGTGGTGCTCTCGTTCGCGGGGTCCGGGGCGGTGGTCGTCGGCGTCGCGGCGGCGCTGCTCCTCGCGCCGCTCGGCATCGCGGCCGTGCGTGCTGGCTTTCGCGTCGGTCGACACAAACGCGCAAATGGCATCTAGTCTGCGCGGCATGAACGCACGCGTCGTCTCCTCGCTCCTCGCCCTCGGTCTCCTCTCCGCCACGAGCTCGGCCTCGGCGCTCCCCGGCGTCGACATCGGCGTGGGCGCGATCGGCATCGCCGGCGCGAGCATCATCGACCAAGCGGACAGCGGCGCCGGCTCGGACGTCTACCCAGGCTTCGCGGGGACGCGCTCCGGCTTCGGTGCCGTCGGCGAGATCCGCATCCTCGGCTTCCTCGGCCTCGAGGCCGCGTTCATCCGCTCGAGCGACAAGGGCGAAGGCGACATCAAGTTCGGCGGCAAGGCGATCAGCGCCTCGCTCGGCCAGACCGCCACGCACATCCCGGTCATGGCGAAGCTCGTGCTCCCGGTGCCCGTCTTCTCGCCCTTCGTCGGCCTCGGCGTTGACTTCGTGAAGCCCGGCGCGTGCTCGTCGAGCCTCTCGCTCGAGGGCAACACGATTCCGACCACGTGCTTCAACGACAGCTACACCATGTGGACCGGTGCGCTCGGCGCCGAGCTCTCGCTGCCGTTCCTCGACTTCATTCGCTTCCCGATCTCCCTGCGCGCCTCGAAGCACCGCAGCTTCGGCGACGACATGTCCGATCGCGGCAGCCTCACGCTGCCGTCGGAGGCGAACCCCAGCGCCACGCCGAGCGCCTCGCTCCGCAGCGAGTGGCGCTACGACGTCTACGGCACCGTGGGCGCTTCGCTCTTCTTCTGATTTTTTCCAGGGGCGCGGGGTTACGTCGCTCGCGCCTTCGCCTTGCTTTCGTCACGAGGGGTCTTCATGAATCGCAAAGTTGCCGTGGTCGGTTTGGGTTACGTCGGTCTCCCCGTCGCCGTCGCGTTCGGAAAAACCACGCGCACCATCGGCTTCGACATCAAGCGCGATCGCATCGCCGAGCTGCGCGAAGGCCAAGACCGCACGGGCGAGGTCGAGAGCGCCGAGCTCACGAGCTCCGACATCGTCTACACCGACGACACCGCCGTGCTTCGCGAGGCGGACTTCTTCATCGTCGCCGTGCCCACGCCGGTCGACACGGCAAACCGCCCGGACCTCACGCCCATGCTCAAGGCGAGCGAGAGCGTCGGCAAGGCGCTCAAGAAGGGCGACATCGTCGTCTACGAGAGCACGGTCTACCCCGGCGCCACCGAGGAAGACTGCGTGCCCGTGCTCGAGCGCGTCTCGGGCCTGAAGGGCGGCGTCGACTTCAAGGTTGGCTACAGCCCCGAGCGCATCAACCCGGGCGACAAAGAGCACACGTTCACGAAGATCCGCAAAGTGGTCTCGGGCCAAGACGCGGAGACCCTGAAGATCGTCGCCGAGGTCTACGGCAGCGTGGTCACCGCGGGCGTCTACGAGGCGGCGAACATCAAGGTCGCCGAGG
>CAIOHM010000216.1 GCA_903858055.1 uncultured delta proteobacterium | reverse complement strand
GCTCGTGACCTCGAAGGGGGCCGCGGGCGTCACCGGGAGCGGCTTCGTCACGCTGGCGGCCACGCTCGCGGCGGTGCCTGCGATCCCGCCCGCGGGCCTCGCGCTCTTGCTGGGCGTCGATCGCTTCCTCTCCGAGGCGCGCGCGCTCACGAACTTCGTGGGCAACGCCGTGGCCACGCTCGTGGTGGCACGCCTCGACGAAAGCCTCGACCGCGCGAAGCTCGACGCCGCACTCGCGGGCGACTCGCGCTAGACTCCCTCGCCATGAAGCTCCCGAGGCGCTTTGCTCTCTCGCTCGCCGCGTGCCTCGCGGCGGGGACTCCGCTCTTCGTCACGACGCCTGCGACCGCCGCCGTGGTCGTGCCCCTCTCCCGCGAGGCGCTCGTCGCCGAGAGCGATCTCGTCGTCCGCGCGACGGTGCTCGGCCGCAAGAGCGGCTGGAACGCAGAGCGCACGCAGATCCAAACGTGGACCACGCTGCGTGTCGACGAGTACCTGAAAGGGCAGGGATCGCGCGAGATCGTGCTCCGTCAGCTCGGCGGCGAGGTCGACGGCCTCGTCACGGAGATCAGCGGCGACGGGCACGTGCTCCCCGGCGAGCAGGCGGTGCTCTTCTTGCGCCGCGGCGACGGCGTGGTCTTCCTCACGGCGCTCGCCCAGGCCGTGTACCTGGTGACGACCAAGGGCGACGGTGTGGCAACGGCGCAGCGTGACCTCGCGGGTCTCTCGTTCGCGCGCTGGGTTGGTGGGCGCATGCAGACCGTGGAGGCGGCGCGCGAGCCCGCCGAGCCCGTGGCGGAGCTCGTGCGCTCGGTGCGCGCGATCGCCGTGAAGGGGCGCCGCCCATGAAGCCCGTGCAGTCTGCAACGACGTTCGCGATCCTTGGGTTTCTCCTCGCGAGCGGCGCTTCGGCGTTCACCCGCTCGTCGACCACGTGGGCTCCGAACGTGCTCCCCGTGCCGTACAAGGTGAACGTCGCGAGCATCCCGTCGTCGCTCGGTCAGAGCGCGGGGCTCGCCGCCGTCGACAACGGGTTTTCGGCCTGGAGCAACGCGGGGTGCACGGCTTGGCGCTCGCGCAACGCGGGGACGAGCGCGGTGACGCGAGGCTCGAGCACCGACAACGAGAACTCGGCGCTGTGGATCTCGGGCTCGTGGCCTGCGGAGCTCGGCAGCGTGAACTCGACGATCGGCATCACGACGACGACGTACCGCACGGGCGGGTACTTCATCGACGGCGACATGCAGTACAACAACGTGGGGTTTCGCTGGGGAACGGGCAGCGGCGGCACGGTCGACGCGCAGTCGATCACGACGCACGAGGAGGGGCACTTCCTCGGCCTCGGGCACACGACGGTCGCAGGCTCGGTCATGGTGGCGAGCTACGCGAGCGGCCAAGTGCGCACGTTGAGCTCGGACGATCGCAGCGGCGTGTGCACGCTCTACCCGCCGGGCTACGAAGACGCCGGGGTCCTCGACGCCGGTCCCGCTCCAGGCTCGCTTGGCTTCGGCGCCGCGTGCTCGGACTCGAGCCAGTGCGCCTCGGGCATCTGCATTCAGGGGTCGAGCGGCGGCGCCTACTGCACGAAGAATTGCACCGACGACTGCAGTTGCCCTACGAGTTACGCGTGTTTTCCGCTCTCGAGCGGGGGCCGGGTCTGCGGCCAGGGAACGAACCGCTGCGGCGCCGATGCCGGCGTACGCGACGCGGGCACGACCCCTCGCGACGCGAGCGTGCCTGCGGCCGACGCGAGCACCGCGCGCGACGCCGCCGTGGACGAGCTCGACGCCGCCGTGGAGGAAGAGCCCCCGACGAACACGCTGAGCACCCCGCTCGAGAAGGGCTGCGGCTGCGCAGTGGTCGGCACGCCTCGTGCCGGGGGGCGAGCTCGCGTGCTCGTGTTCGCAGGTACGCTCGCGTTCGTTGCGCTGCGCCGCCGTCGCGTGAGCTCGGCGCGCAAGCCGTAGGAACTTTGGGAAAAGACAGGAAAACGACGAATGTCTCTCTCTCCGCGCGCGGAAGAACTCCGGGCCTCGCTCCTGCGCTTCATGGATGAATGCGTGTACCCCGCGGAGGCGCCCTACGAAGACGCTCTTGCGCGGCAGGCGAACCGCTACGAAGTGCCCGCGCTGCTCGAAGACCTGAAGCGCGAAGCGCGCGCGCGCGGCTTGTGGAACCTGTTCTTGCCCGAGAGCGGTCACGGCGCCGGCCTCTCGAACGCCGACTACGCGCCGCTCTGCGAGATCATGGGCCGGAGCCCGTTCCTCGCGCCGGAGGCGTGCAACTGCTCGGCACCCGACACGGGCAACATGGAGGTGCTCGCGCGCTACGGGAGCGAGCAGCAAAAAGCCGAGTGGCTCGCCCCGCTCCTCGAGGGTCGCATCCGGTCGTGCTTCGCGATGACCGAGCCCGACGTGGCCTCCTCCGACGCGACCAACATTGCGTGCAGCATGCAACGGGTCGACGACACGTACGTCATCAACGGCCGCAAGTGGTGGACGACGGGCGCGATGGATCCGCGCTGCGCGGTCGCCATCGTGATGGGCAAGACCGACCCGGAGGCACCGCGGCACCGTCAGCAGTCGATGATCCTCGTGCCGATGAGCGCGCCGGGGCTGACGATCGTGCGGCCGCTGCGGGTCTTCGGCTACGACGAAGCGCCCCACGGCCACGCGGAGATTTTGCTGGAAAACGTCCGGGTTCCCGCGTCGAGCGTGATCCTCGGGGAGGGGCGTGGCTTCGAGATCGCGCAAGGGCGCCTCGGGCCGGGGCGCATCCACCATTGCATGCGGCTCATTGGGATGGCGGAGCGCGCGCTCGAGGCCACGTGCCGTCGCGCGCTCGGGCGCGTGGCGTTCGGCAAGAGCCTCGCGGAGCAGGGGTCCCTGCGTGAGCGCGTGGCCCGCTGCCGCGTGGCCATCGAGCAAGCGCGGCTCCTCACGCTGCACGCCGCCGAGCGGATGGACACCGTCGGGAACCAGGTCGCGCGCGCGGAGATCGCGATGATCAAGGTGGTCGCGCCGCAGATGGCGCTCGACGTGCTCGACTTCGCGATCCAGGTGCACGGGGCCGGCGGCGTTTCACCCGATTTCCCCCTGGCGAGCTTCTGGGCCGGCGCACGCACGCTGCGCCTCGCGGACGGCCCCGACGAGGTGCACCTCGAGACCCTCGCGAAGCTCGAGTTCGAGAAGCACGGGCCACGCAAGACCCATCGCTGATCCGCGCGCCCTCAGGGGAGCGCGGGGCGGCTCGACGCCTTGCGCACGCGCTTGGGGCTCGAGGCCGTCGGCGCGTGCTCCGCGTGGAGCGCCGCCGGCGAGATGTCGAGCGCGCGTGCGAGCGCCGTGAGCGAGCGCAGCGTGGCCGCATGGCGACCGCGCTCGATGCTCTGCACCGTGAAGAGCGAGAGCCCGGCCTTCGCGGCAAGCTCGCTCTGCGTGAGGCGCTTGCCGCGGCGGAGCGCCACGACGTTTGCGGCCACACGATCGGGCCCTGCGCTCAGGGTGCCCGACGTTTCGACCTGCTCGTCACCGGGGTCGCGGTCGACGACGGCCCGCGGCGCGAGCGTCTCGGCGCGGGAGAGCAGCACGGACCCCGAAACGCCGAGGCCGCGCGCAATGCGCAGGAGCGACCCCACGCGCACGTCGGTCTCGGAGGACTCGATGCGCCGCAAGTGGCGCGCGTCGATCTCCATCCGCTCGGCGGCCTCTTCGATGCTGAGGCCGAGCGCCTCACGTGCGGCGCGCACTTCGGGCCCGAGGCGCATGAGCGCGTCCGCGCTCGCCGCGGAGCTCGAGGGGGCTGAAGAGGGGGGTAGGCGTTGCACGACTGAAAGGGGACGCGATTTTGACGGCGAAGGCGAGGTCGAATCCCCCCGGTAACGCTTGAAGCAGCATCTTTGTCGTTGGTGACGAGCTGCCGTCTTGCTCTCTTGCAGGAGTTTCGGCGGCGGGGCGCTGGGTTGCAAATCGACGAGGCTTGGCGATCTTCGGCCGCCGTGCGTCCCGGAGCGCGTCGCGCTCTTGAAAGGTTGGGTCACGTTGGCGGTCGGGCGACCTCGCCTCGTCTGCGGCGCGCCGGTGCGTGGTCGATCGCGCGCGTTC
>CAIOHM010000215.1 GCA_903858055.1 uncultured delta proteobacterium | reverse complement strand
TCGCCCCGCGCTACGTGCCGTGCGAGACTTTCCCCGTGCTCCGAGCCCTCCTGCCCCGCCTCCTGGCCGTCGCCCTGTCGGCCTTTGGTGCGCGTCAGACGCTCTCGGTGCTGCGTGTGTTCGTCGCCCCCGAGGCGCTTCGGGGGCCGCGCGCGGCGCTCGCGCTCTTCGTGTTGCCGAGCCTCGTGGGGTTCGCCCTCGCGCTCGTGCCGAACGCCGACGGTCGCCTGGCGGTCACGGCTCTCTATGCCCGCGCGCCTCGACGCGCGGCGGCCGTGGCGATCACCCGCGCGGCCACGCTCACCGTCGCCGTCGCGTTCTTCGCGCTCCACGTGGCCCTCGCACCGACCTACGCGAGCCGGCCCCTCGCCGTCGCGAGCGTCGAACTCTCCCTCGCTGCCGCCTTCGGAACGTTCGCCACGCTGCTCGCCGCGGCGCTGCGCTTCACCACCCGACCGGGGCTCGCGTTCGGGCTCCTGGTTGCCTTCACCGCGATCGCAGAGATGCTGGCACGCGTCGCGCCCATTGGCGACCTCGCCTCGACGTGGGTCTCGCCGCTCCGCTCGCTCGTGCTCCAGCTCCTCGCCTTCGACGCGCGGCCCACCTTCTTCCTCGCACTCCCGCTGCACACGGCGCTGGCATCGTTTGCACTGTACACCATTCTATCCGAGCAGCGCTTTGCCCGGCTCGCGCTTCGTTCGCTGCGAGGCACATGAAGCGCATCGTCTTCGAACGCGTCGTCGTGCGCCGGGGGACACGTTCGCTCGGTCCGCTTTCAGCGACGTTTGGACCGGGCGTGCACGGCCTTGCCCTCGCTCGCCTCGAGGACCTCGCGACGCTCGAGGGGGCGCTCGCGCGCGGAGCCCCTGCCGTCGAGGGAACCGTGCGCTGCGAAACGGACGGTCCCCGCCGCGAGCTCGTGTCCTTGAGCGACCTCTTGCCGCTGCCCGCCGGCCATACGCTCGAGCGCTTTGCGAAGCTCGTCGTCGGGTCACGAAGCGAGGCCGTGCTGGCGCGAAGCGGGCTCGAAGCCGGGCGGCTCACGGAGACGCTCGGGGCCCTCGAAGCCCTCTCCTTCGCGGTCGCCCTCGTCGCCGAAATCGATCACGCGGGCGCGGTCCTCGTGCCTTCGCCCCACACCCTCGTGCCCGCGACGCTCGAGCGTGAAGCCGCAAAGGTCCTCCGCGGGCTTGCGCACGCCGGGTTACCCGTCGTCATCCTCCTCGCGCCCGGTCTGCAAGCACCACGCTTCGTCGATGACCTCGTCGCTTTCGACGAAGCGGGCCTCGCGGGCGCGCCCGTGGGTGTGAGCCGTCGCAGCGAACGGGCGCTCGGTCTTTGCGTGCGCGGCAACGGCCTCACCGCGCTCGCGCAGCACATGTTCCGCGAGGGCTTCACCGTCACGCTCGACGAGCAGGGCCGGGAGCTCACCGTCCACGCCCCGCGCCTCGAGGAGGCCGAGCGCACGCTGACCGAGGCGCTCAGCACGTTCGACGGTGCGATCGAGGAGGTCCTCCCGTGCCCGTGACCGCGATGCCTCGTCTGACCGCGCGCGCCGCGGCGTTCGCCTTGGCGGAGTTCGTCGCCCTCGTCCGCGTCGGGCCCATGCTGGTCCGTGCGGTGCTGCTCGCGGCGCCGTTCGTCCCCGTGCTCGTTCATGGCCCCACGGGCGCGGAAGACGGCGCGTTCGGCGCGCTCACCGCGACGTTCGTTCCTGCGCTCGCGTTCGCGTGGGGCCTCGCGTGGTCGCGGCAAACCGAACCGCGCCTTCGTGCGCTTCGCCCGGCTTTCCTCGGGTCGCCGCGCCTCGCCAAGGGAGCCCTCGCCACGTTTACGGCGCTCGCGGGCGCCCTCGC
>CAIOHM010000214.1 GCA_903858055.1 uncultured delta proteobacterium | reverse complement strand
TGGGCCTCGCGGCCGGGCTCCTCGCGCTCGTCACGCACGTGCAGCTCGACTTCTGGCACACGGCGCAGCCCGAGACTTTCGCGGCTCCGCTCCTCGTGGCCGCGCTCTTGCTCAGCGAGGCCGAAGGGATCGCCTCGACAGTGACGCTCGGAATCCTCGGCGGTTTCCTCTTCCTCGTGAAGCCTCCGCTCGGCGCCGCGGCCGCGATGCCGCTCCTCGTGAAGCTCGTGCGTGCGCGCGGTTCCCGTTCGTCGTGGGTGCGCGTGGTGGTCGCAAGTGTCGCGGCGCTGATGCCGATCGCTCTCCTCGTCTTCGCGTTTCATCGGGCCGGCGCCCTCGCTGCGCTGCGCGACACGCTCTTCGTCTTCGCCCCGGGGTACACGAAGCTTGGCTGGGAGAACGAGACGGCGCTCTCGCTCGTGTACCGCACGGTCGAGCGCACGGTCACGGGCTTCTCGGGCCCGCTTTTCCTCGGGCTCGTGCTCCGGGTGGCGTCGCGCCGCCCCTGCGCGCCGCTCGCCGAGCTCCTCGCGATGCTTGCGCTCTGCATGCTCGGCACGGCGCTCCAAGCGAAGCTCTTCCCCTACCACTTCGGAGCGATCTTGCCGCTCACCGCGGTGATCGCGGCCGAAGGTTACGTGGCGGTCCTTGGGGCGGCACACGCCGGGGCACGGGTGGCGCTCGCGCTCTTCTTCGGCCTCGCGTTCGTGGCGCGGACGGCGAGCCGCGACGTGAGCGGCACGTTCCTCGCGCGCTCCTCGGCGAGGCTTCGCGCATACCCTGCATTTCTCCGAGGCGAACGGGCTGCCTTCGACGCGCTCGACAAGGCCGCGGACCTCGACCCCAGCGCCAACCGCGCCCTCGCCGCGTGGTTCGGCTCCGTTGCGAAGGAGGGCGAGCCCGTCTTCCTCTTCGGCTTCGACCCCAGCGTGTACCTCGAGGCCCATCGCGCACCGGCCTCGCGTTACCTCTACGACGTGCCCCTGCGCGCCAGCTGGAGCGCCGAGCACCGCGCGCGGCTCCTCAGCGAGCTCGCGGCCTCGCGCCCGGCGGCGATCGCCCTCGAGCGCTGGGACCGCATGAAAATGGTGACGGGCAACGAGTCCGACAGCCTCGAGAGCGCGCACGCGTTCGAGGGCTTCATGGCGTTTCTCGAGGCGAATTACAGGAAGGTTGACGACCTCGGTCGCTTCGAGCGGTGGGTCCTCCGCACGAGCGCCAAGAACGAGGACAACGCGCCGAGTTCCGATACGCTCATGCCATGACGCTAGGCTCGTCCGCGGTGCCCGCTGGAGTTCCCGTCTCCCTCGACTCGATCGCCGAGGCGGTCGCGCAGCGCTTCAAGGCCGAGCGCCGCGTGCTCTCGTTCGACGAGTACCTCGCGCTCTTCGACGAGAACCCGGTGGCGAGCTCCCGCGACGCGAGCCGCTACCTGCGCGACTGCTTTCTGCACTACGGGTCGCGCCGCGTCGAGCGGCCTTGGGGCGAGGCCACGCGCTGGAACCTCTTCGATTTGCCCTGGGAAAAGCCTGAGGATGGCACGCGTCCCCGCGGCGCCCTCGTCGGCCAGGAAGAGGTCCAAGAGGAGCTCTTTCGCGCCGTCTCGAACTACGCGCGCGAGGGCAAGCCGACGCGCTTCGTCTTCATGCACGGGCCGAACGGCTCGGCGAAGTCGACCACGGTGGCATGCCTCTTCGCCGCGCTCGAGCACTACACGACGAAGCCCGAAGGCGCGCTCTACTGCTTCTCGTTCGTCTTCCCGACGACGAAGACCATCCGTGGCGCGCTCGGCTTCGGCTCCGAAGGAGGCACGCGCGACGCGCCGCCGAAGAGCTTCGCCCACCTGCCCGACGAAGCGCTCGACGCGAAAATCCCGATCGAACCGCGCGACCACCCGCTGTTCCTCCTGCCGCTCGAAGAGCGTCGCCGGTACCTCGAGAGTCGCTGGTCGAAGCTCCCCGCAGGCACCGAGCCGCCGCCGCGATGGCTCCTCGAGGGGCAGCTCTCACACAAAGCGCAGCAGATCGTGCAAGCGCTCCTCGCGAGCCACGACGGCAACTTCCGCGAGGTGCTCCGCCACGTGCGCGTCGAGCGCTACTTCCTCTCGCGCCGCTACCGCGTGGGTGCCATCACCGTGGGGCCGCAGATGCACGTCGACGCCGGCGAGCGCCAGCTCACGGCGGACCGGAGCCTCGCGAACTTGCCTGCGTCGCTCCAGGCGATTTCCATGTACGAAGCGCGTGGCGAGCTCGTCGACGCCGCCGGCGGGCTCCTCGAGTTTTCGGATCTGTTGAAGCGCCCCCTCGACGCCTTCAAGTACCTGCAGCTCACCGTCGAGACGGGCGAGGTGACGCTCTCGCAGCAGAACGTTCAGCTCAATTGCGTGATGGTCGCGAGCGCCAACGAGCTCCACCTCGACGCCTTCCGCGAGCACCCGGAGTACGCGTCCTTCCGAGGTCGCCTCGAGCCCGTGCGCGTGCCGTACCTCATCTCCCATGCGCAGGAGCGCGAGCTGTACGAGACCTTGGTCGTGCCGCAAACCCGCGTGCCCGCCGCGCCGCACGCTGCGGAAATGGCGGCGGTTTTCGCGGTGCTCACGCGCATGCGCAAGCCCGCGGCCGAGCACTTCGTGGGCCCGGTCGGCGCCATCGTGGCTTCGCTCAGCGCGATCGAGAAGGCGGAGCTCTACGCGAGCGGCACTGCACCGGAGCGGCTCTCGCCCGACGAACGGAAGATCCTCCGCGGGGCCATCGGCGATCTCGTGCGCGAGTCGTATGCGTTCCCCGTCTACGAAGGCCGCGTGGGCGCGAGCCCTCGCGAGATGCGCGTCGTGCTCCTCGACGCCGCACAGTCCGCGAAGGGATTCCTCTCGCCGCTCGCGGTGCTCGAGGCGATCGAGCAGCTTTGTCAGCGCAAGAGCGACTTCGAGTGGCTCAACCAAGAGACGCTCCCGGGCCTCTACCACGACGTGAAGGCCTTCCGAAGCTACCTCCTCGAGCGCCTCTACGCCGCGTGGTCCGCCGAGTTCGACGCGGCGAGCGGCCTCGTCGACGAGAAGCAATACGGCGATCTCTTCGAGCGCTACGTGCAGCACGTGAGCGTGTGGGTGAAGGGCGAGCGCCTCTTCGACCGTGTGACGCGGCAGGAGGTCGACCCGGACGAGAAGCTCATGAAGGAGGTCGAGGGGCTCCTCGGCGCGAAGGGCGACGCGAAGGATGCGCGCCAGGGCCTGATTTCCGCCATCGCGGCGTGGTCCATCGATCACCCGGGGCAGAAGGTCGACGCGGCGCACGTGTTCCCGCACATGCTCAAGACCATCCGCGACGCGGTCTTCGCCCAGCGGCGTGCGGCCATCGGTCAGCTGCTCCGCGACGTGACGCACGTGCTTCACGGCGTCGAGGGCAGCGTGGACCCGGTTCGTCGCGACGAGTGCGAGGCGGTCATCGCGCGGCTCCGCGAGCGCTTCGGCTACCTGCGTCCGGCGGCGGAAGAGATGTGCGCGAACCTCCTGCGCAAGCGGTTCCCCGACATCGTGACCTAGACGAAACGTTTGGAGAGGAGCGGCGAACCACGAGGGTTTCGCTCAAGCGGCGCTCGAACCTCGTCCTCGAGACGCTGTGTTCGGTGCGCGGCGGCGCTCGAGGAATCGCTCGGGAGGGGCTCAACGACGCCGCGCGAACACGGTCGCATCCTCGTCGTCGAGCACCTGCATTCGTCGCGTATTGACGGTCGAAGCGTCGCGGATGGGCATCGCTTGCGGTCGCGCGTTCACGGTGGCGTCTTCGTCGTCGAGCACCTGCCTTCGTCGCGCGTTGACGGTCGAAGCGTCGTCGACCGGCATCCGCCGCTGTCGCGCGTTGACGGTTGCGTCCTCGTCGACGTGCGACGGTCGTCGCGCCGTGCGCGTCGGGTCGTCGTCGAGGAGCCCACGTCCGTCGTTCACGCTCTCGTTCCGAGCGATGCGGCGGTCTTCGTCGACAATCGAGTTGCGACGCGGCGGGGGCGCCTCGGTCAGCTCGTTGAGGCGGAGCTCAATTGCGGTCGTCAGGCCTACGAGGAGGGTCGGGGCGATGTCCTCGCTCTCCTCGAGGACCGGCTTCTCCTTGGGGAGGAACGCACGCACCATCGCCTCGCAGGGAGCACCACCGGCGTCGAGTATTGCGATGTCTTCGAGCAGCTTGAGCCTGCGAGTCCGCTCCCCCGGCTGCTCCTTGAGCTCGGGCTCGTTGAGGGAGCGCTCGAGCTGCGCGCCGACCGCTCGCTTCACGTCGATCGTCAGCTTTCGGTCCTCGATGAGTCGGAGGAGCGCACCATGGTGTGCGAGCACCTCGCCGCGAGCACGCTGCTTCGAACTGCTGAGCGCGTCGAGGGTTTGGCCGAGGCTCTTGAGGTAGGCTTCCTCGGCCTCCTTGCCCTTGATGGTGTTGGACGGCGGCGTGCCCGCGCCGTGCGCGAGCACGTGACGACGAAACGCCGAGGGCGAGGCGAGGCAGCCTTCGCCAAAGAGCGTCGCCTTCTCCACGATCCTTCGAACCGCGGCGTTCGTCGGATGCGTGATGGCGGCGTAGATCGTCGTCGCCGTCTTCGTTTGGTCCTTCGCCCAGAGTCCCCGATTGACGTATGCAAGCCCGAAGATTCGCGTGAGGGCGCGCTTCAGGTCGGCGAACGAGGCGACGAGCTTGAGCTGCTGCACGTAGAGCGTGAGAACGTCCTCTTTCTCGAGCTTCCGCTTGAGCGTGCCGTCGCGGGCGAGGAGCGAGGTCAGGTCGAAGGCTTCGGGCTTGAAGAACTCGAGGCGCATGAAGAGCGCATAGAGCGCGAGCGCGTCCCGCGTGGCTTCGGCTTCGTCGGACACCTTGTCGAGATCGAGCGTCAGCTCGCTCTCGATGGCGTTCTTCTCCAGAGCGGCGAGGTCAAAGGCCAACTCGACGACTTCGTTTTGCCCACGGCTCAACGCCTCACGAGCTTGTCGACGGTCGAGCTCCCGTCGCTCGAGCGGCACGAGCTCTTGCCGGCGTTTTCGCGAGAGGAAGAACGCGCCGTCGGCGAGCTGCCTTGGCTTGCCCGCTTTCGTGATGACCTCGACGGCCGCGAGGCGCGCGCGGCGGA
>CAIOHM010000213.1 GCA_903858055.1 uncultured delta proteobacterium | reverse complement strand
CGCTCCTCGACACCGCGCTCGTGTCGGCGCTGGGTGTCCCCAACCATCCGTTCCCAAGCCCGCTCGCCGTCCCGACCTTCTTGCCGCCAAACCACGAAGCGGAGCTCCCCGGCACCACGCGCGCGCGCAGTGCCGTGGGGACCCAAGACATCGGCGCGTTCGAAGCGGGCAGTGGCGGTCCGGTGGTCGTCGTCGACGCCGGTGCGCCGGTCGTCGACGCGGGCTCCGGTGGCGGGGTCGATGCGGGCGTCCGTGACGCAGGCTCCAGCGGCTCGGATTCGGGTGCGCGGGATGCGGGCACGGCGACAACCGACTCCGGCGTGCGCGACGCGGGCTCGGGGGGTGACCGTGACGCGGGTGCGGCGGACAGCGGCGCTTCGTCGTCGGGCGATGCATCCGCGCCACGCGATGCAGGCGTACCGCTTCGCGACGCGGGGCCGGTCGTCGAAGAGACCTTCGATGGCGGCGGGGGCGGCGGTTGCTCGATGGGCGGGCGTGCTCCGGGCGTGGGTCTCGGAGCGCTCGTGGCTGCGTGCGTGGCCATCCTCCGCGCGCGTCGTCGTCGCTGACGCTTCACGCGAAACGAACCCGGGCCACTCGGTCGCCGCGCGCGATCGGGTGGCTTCGTGCGCGGAGGCGCGGCGGGCGTGGGGGCCGCCTCGCACCGCTTCGATTCATGCTAGGCGTCCGCCAAGGAGCGAAGTTGACGCGATGACGAGCGCTCGCGAGGCCAACGTGGATGCCGACGGCGAAGGAGCCCCCGCGCCGGAGCGTGCGTTCTTGGTCGCTGCATTCTACAAGTTCGTCGCCCTCGACGAGCTCGCGCGGCGCGCCGAAAGTCTAAGAGCGCTCGCGAACACCCACGACGTCAAGGGCACCGTGCTCCTCGCGGAGGAGGGCATCAACAGCACCGTGAGCGGTCCCGAGGCGGGCGTTCGCTCGCTGCTCGCGCATCTGCGCGCGGACCCGAAGCTCGCGGATCTCGAGGCAAAGCTCAGCTGGGCCCCGTCGCAGGGATTTTACCGCTTCAAGGTGCGCATCAAGCGCGAGATCGTCACCATGGGCATCCCTCAGGTGAAGCCTGCGGAGCGCGTCGGCACCTACGTGGCGCCGCACGCGTGGGACGCGCTCGTTCGCGACCCGGAGACCCTCGTCATCGACACGCGCAACTCCTTCGAGTTCGACCTCGGCACCTTCGAGCGTGCGATCGATCCCGCGACCAAGAGCTTCGGCGAGTTTCCGCGCTGGGTCGAGGAGACGCTGCGGCCGCTCGTGGCGGAGCGAAAGCCGAAGCACATCGCGATGTTTTGCACCGGCGGCATCCGCTGCGAGAAGGCGACCTCGTATCTGATCGAGCAAGGGTTCGAGGGGGTGCATCACTTGCAGGGCGGCATCTTGAAGTACCTCGAAGACACCGTACCGGGGCAGGGGACCTTTCGCGGCGAGTGCTTCGTGTTCGATCAGCGCGTCTCGGTGAACGAGCGCCTCGAGCCGGGCGAGGCGATCCTCTGCCATGCCTGTCGCATGCCGCTCCGCCAACGGGATCGCTCGCTCGCGAGCTACGTGCCGGGCGTGAGCTGTCACCACTGCATCGGTCTTCACTCGAACGAGCGACGCGAGCGCTTCGCCGAACGCGAGCACCAAGTGGCCCTTGCCACCGAGCGCGGCGACGCTCACCTCGGGAAAGTCATGCCGCGCGGGGGGTGAAGGGGGCGCAGCCGTGTTTTCGCCGGTCTGCGGCCGCCTTCGCCGCGTGGCCTGAGCCCGGCGATGGGTCCGGAAAAAAACTGCGCGTGACCTCGCGGCGAGGCGCCGATGCCGCTAGCGTCGCCGTGCGATGGCCGACACGCTCTCCGATGACCTCGCCTCGCTCCGCATCGATCGCGGAGCTCCTCCCCCCCGCGCTCCGCGGTCGCGTTGGGTGGTCGGCGTCCTCGTCGTCGCGGGGTTGGTGTTTGCAGGGCGCGCGGCCGTGCCCGTGATCGAGTCGAGGATCTTTCGCCCTCAGGTCTCCACGACGGAGGTCGCCTCGATCGCACCGGCGGGCGTCGCCGTTCGCGTGACGTCGACGGGCTACGTGACCCCGCAGCGGACCGCGAAGGTGGCGGCGAAGGTCGTCGGGCGCGTGGCGCGCGTGCACGTGCGCGAGGGCGACACGGTGCACGAAGGTCAGCCGCTGTTCGAACTCGAGACCGCGGACGTCGAGAGCGCCATCGCCTCGGCGCGGGCGCGTGTCGCGGCCGCGTCCGCCCGCGTTGCGGCCGCGAGGGCGACCCTATCGGAGGCGAACGGACAAGCGGAGCGGCAAGCACGCCTCGCGAGCGCGGGAGCCGTGCCCACGGCGACCGCGGACGATCTCGCCGCGCGGGTGCGCTCGCTCGAGGCTCAGGCGCGGGCGCAAGAGGCCGAGGTCGTCGCGGCGGAGGCCGAGGTGCGCAGCCTCGTCACGACGCGCGGTAATTTTCGGGTCGTCGCCCCCATGGATGGCACCATCCTCACGAAGCCCGCGCAGGTCGGGGACGTGGTCAACCCGGGCATGACCGGCCCGCTCGTCGAGCTCGCCGACTTCGCGTCGCTCCTCGTCGAGACCGACGTGCCCGAAGCGCGGGTTGGGCTCGTGTCGCCCGAGGGCCCGTGCGAGATCGTCCTCGACGCGCTCCCCGGCGAGCGATTCCGCGGTCGCGTCGTGGGCGTGAGCCCGCGCCTGAACCGTTCGAAGGCGACGGCCACGGTCAAGGTCGCCTTCGAGGCGATCCCCGCGAGCGTGCGGCCCGAGATGTCCGCGCGCGTGAGCTTCCTCGAGCGGCCGCTCGATCAAGCCCAGCTCACTGCGGCCTCGAAGCTCGTCGTCCCCGGCTCCGCCGTCGTGGATCGCGGGGGCCGCCGCGTGGTGTTTACGCTCGACGGAGACCGCGTGCGCGAGGCGCCAGTGACGCTCGGAGAGCCCATCGGCAGCGGCTTCGAGCTCGTCTCGGGTCCTCGCTTCGGTACGCGCCTCGTGAAGGACCCGCCGTCGTCGCTCCGCGACGGACAGGCGATCAAGGAGAAGACCCCATGACGGAATCCGCCCCTCTCATCCGCCTTCGTGGCGTCGCGAAGACCTACGCGCGCGGAGGGGAGACGTTGCGCATCCTCGACGGACTCGACTTCGACGTGCCGCGCGGCTCCTTCGAGGCGCTCATGGGGCCGTCGGGTTCGGGTAAGTCGACGCTGCTGAACCTCATCGCCGGCCTCGATCGCCCGAGCGCGGGGACGATCGAAGTCGACGGCAAGTTCATCGACAAGATGAGCGAGGCGGAGCTCGCACGCTGGCGAGCCGATCACGTCGGCTTCGTCTTCCAGTCGTACAACCTCCTCCCGGTGCTCACGGCCGTCGAGAACGTCGAGCTGCCGCTGCTGCTGACCCGCCTCCCGGCGAGCGAGCGTCGCCGTCGCGCACAGACCGCGCTCCGCGTCGTGGGCCTCGAGGAGCGCATGAACCACTACCCGCGTCAGCTCTCCGGCGGGCAGGAGCAGCGCGTCTCCATCGCCCGTGCCATCGTGAACGATCCGCTGCTCATCGTCGCGGACGAGCCGACCGGCGACCTCGATCGCGCGAGCGCCGACGAGATCCTGCGCCTGCTCGAGAAGTTGAACCGCGAGCTCGGCAAGACCATCGTCATGGTCACGCACGACCCGGTCGCGGCCGAACGTGCGACCACCACCCGGCACCTCGACAAGGGAGCACTGGCGTGACCCTCCTTGGGCTCGCCGCGCGGAACCTCGCGCGCAACAAGGTGCGTACGATCCTCACGGTGCTCGGCGTGGCGATCGCCGTGCTCACGTTCGTGTTCCTCCGCACGATCGTCTCCGCCTGGACCGTGGCCGCGGACTTCGCTGCGAAAGACCGCATCGTGACCCGCCACAAGATCACGTTCATCATGACGCTGCCGAAGCGTTACGTGGACGACGTGCGCGGCGCCGCGGGCGTGAAGCGCGCAACCTT
>CAIOHM010000212.1 GCA_903858055.1 uncultured delta proteobacterium | reverse complement strand
TGCTACGGCCGGCCCGTGGCTTTGGCTCGCTCTTGGTCGAGCCAGGCCTTGTTGCGCTCGAATTGCGTCTCTTTCGGGTTCGCGTAGCGGGCGTTGGCGAGGGATTCTTCGGCGCTCGCGAACTCGTGGAGAACGATGAAGGAGCTTGCGCGGTTGTTCTGGGCGGTGGCCCAGAGGGCGTCCGTCGGGGCGATGAGGCCCCAGCGTGCGAGCGCCGTGGCGTGGTCGCCGAGGCGGTAGGCGTGGAGCCCTTCGTCGATGAGCTGCACGCTGCTCGTGCGCCGTCGGCGGAGCGTCTCTTCGGCGTACGTGCGCTCGCCCGCGGCGAGGCGCTCGCGTGCTCGCGCTTCGATGATGCGGTTTCCCTCGGTGCGCGCGCGTGCGGCGATTTGCTGCCATTGCGCGCGACCGGCGAGCGGGAGCCCCCCCTCGTCGACGTGCTCGGCGTGTACCGTCGCGGCTCCAAGCTCGAGCGTCGCGGCGTCGTTTGCCGGCGGTGGGCGCAGGCCGAGCTTGCGTGCAAGCTGCAACAAAGGCGCGCCGGGCGACTCGGTCGGCGCACCGAAGGATCGCAGCCGGTCGAGGGCCTCCGGCGCGGGGAGGGCGTCGCGGCGCACGAACACCCCGGAGCGCGCGTAGCGGCCGTAGGTCCGCGCCACGTAACCGTCTTCGTACGCGTCGATGGATGCGTAATCTCGCACGAAACGCGGGTCTTCCGCGAACGAGGCGACGTTGCTCCAGAAGGCGCGCGCCACGATGAACGTGGGCTTGGCGCGCTCGAACACCCACGCGAAGAACTCGGGGTGGTCGTAGCGCCACACGGGCGAGCCATGCTTCAGCGTGCGCAGCACCTCCGGCTCGCAAAGACCGGCGAGATCGTAGACCCGGAGCGGCGAGGCCATGAGCTCGGCGCCCACGTCCGCCGTGAGGATCGACCCGCCCTCCACGTGCAGGGCGGCCGCGTAGCGTCCAACGAGCTCCGTCTCCGCGAGCACGCGTCGGTAGGGGGTGGGCTCTGCGTCGGCAAAACGCAGCATGCGCGGCACGGCGTCCGCGCCCGCGGCGAGGACCGCGACCCCGCTCGCGACCGCAAAGGCGAGCCGTCGATCGCGCGTCAGGCTCTCGAGCGTGAGCACGACGAGGGCCCACCCAAGGGCAACCGCCGCCGTGGCGAAGCGGTACTCGCCCATCCAGTCTCGCTCGAGGTACACGAACGCCGCGGCCGCCGCGAGGAAGACGACGACGAGGATCCCGATGCGCGCGTCGAGGCGTCGCCGGACCGCGAGGACGATAAGCGCGAGCGTCACGCCGACCAAGAGCACGGGACCGAGCGCTCCGCCGACGGCCTCCGAGAGCTCGGTGAGGCGTGCGGCGACCTGGTGGGGCGCGGCGAGGAGCGCGCGCGCCCGATCGAGGATACCCGGGTATTCGCGCTTCGCCTCGTACGTGTGCGGCCACATGCGCCCGAACGTTCGGAGCCGGTAGGCGAAGAACGCGCCCGTGAGCGCCACGAAGCCCACGGTGACGATCGCGAGTTCGCGACCGCGGCGTGCGCGATCTCCCTCGGCGAGGAGAGCCTCCGCGCCAACGACGACGAGGGCCGTGAGACCGTACACGAGGCCGTCGGGGCGGCTCATGGCGAGCAGCGTCGCCAGCAGCGCGGTGACGTAGGGCGCGTGTGGGGGGCGGCGCACGAGCACGTCGAGCAGGGCCGCGACCAAGAAGAGCGTGAGGCCATTCTCGAGGCCCGAGCTCGTCCAGACCACCAAGGGCGGCGAGATCGCGAGGAGCGTGAGGAGGGCGGTGCCCGGTGCATCGCGTTCCGTGAGGAAACGCAGCGTCGCATGAAGCCTGTAGAATGCACCGAGGACGGCGACGGCACCCAAGATCTTCGGCGTGAGCACCGGATGAAAGAGGTGGAGCGCGAAGGTCGGTGTCAGCGCGAGCACCCAGAGGAAGTTCGAGAAGCCTTCGACCGGCGCGTGGCCCGGCTGCGCCACGAAGCCATGGCCCTGTGCGAAGCTCCGCGCGTAGGCGAACGAGATGCCTGCGTCGTCGATGAGCCAGTCGCCGAGGAGCGCGACGGCGACGACGTAGAGCGCGAACGGAGCGAGTATTCCCGCGTGATCGCGGAGGTGCGGCAGGTGGGCGGGAGGCTTCGACGACACGGCGTACTCGACGGACGGCGCGTTTACGAACCGAGCTGCTTCTTGCAGTGGGCGAGGTTGCCCTCGATGCGGGACCGCTCCGCGGGCGGGAGCGACGGGACGGTCTTGAGGTGCTCGAAGACGCCCACGGCCTCGGCGAAGGCGCCGGTCCACGAGGCCGCGACGCCGTACTCGTCGAGCGCTCGCCACGCGTAGACGCTGTCGTCGAGGAAGAGCACGTCGTTCTTCGGGCGGGCGATGGCGGCGGCGGTGCGCGCGAAGGCGAGGGCCGAACCCCAGCGTTTCTCCTGGCGCGCGAGGCGTGCGGCGGAGCAGAGCGGTTCGGCGCGGCTCGGGCGGCGATCGAAGGCGGCGAGGTACCCGAGGAGCGCCGAGTCGACGCGGCCGAAGCCCTCGTGCATGGCCGCGACTTGGTAGAGGGCGTACCAGGCTTCCTCCTCGAAGCCGCCCATGGTCGAGCGCTTGACGTACGCGGGGAGCGCGCGCTCGGGCCGGCCGCCGTCGCGGTAGCTCTGCGCGAGGTAGAAGACGTAGCGGGCGTTCTCGGGGTCGTCGAGGAGGGCGCTCTCGAGCACGACGGCGTCGCGCAGGTACTTCTTCGAGCCCTCGCGATTGCGCGCGGAATCGCTGATGGATCGCACGTGCCAGCCGGGCAGGGTCTCGGTGCCGTAGGGCTCGCCGCACTCGGGGTACTCGTGCACCACGCCCTCCCAGCGCCAGGGCTTCGCGAGGTTCACGATGCCCACGCGACGGAACGAGAACGACTCACCGACGTGAATCGTGAGCTGGTGCGCGTCGACGCTCGCGATGGGACGCGGGGCTCCGGCCTCCACGGAGAGGACGTCATCGGCGTCGAGGAACAGCGCGTGACCGCCGCCGGGCTTGGCGAGCGCGAGCGCCTCGCTCCGGTTGTGTGCAAAGTGCACCCAAGGACGCTCGTGAAGTTCGCCTGGGATTCCCTTGAGAAGATCGCGAATCGTGGCCTGGGTGCCGTCCGTCGATCCCGTGTCCACGATGCACCAGCGCTCGATGTGCGGCTTCGCAGCCGTGAGGCAGCGCTCGATGATGTGCGCCTCGTTCTTCACGATCATGTTGAGGCAAAGCTTCGCGTGCATCGTTCAGCCCTTCGCAGCGGTCTTCTTGGCTTCCAGCTCTTCCCAGCGCGCCGTCAGGCGCTCGGCTTCGGCCTTCGCGCGCTCGAGGTCGGCCGTGAGCGCGCGCGCCTTGGTCCCATCGTCCGAGAACGTGTCGGGGTTGGCAAGCTCGGCTTCGATCGCGGAGACCTTGTCTTCCGCCGCGCCGATCGCGTCCATGATGCCGTCGAGCTCCTTTTCCTCCGCCCAGCTGAGCTTCACCTTCTTGGTGGGCGGAGCGCTCGCGGCCGGAGCGCTCGCGGCGCGGGTGGCCGTCGCCGCAGCGGGGGCGATCGAGGCAGCCCGCGCGGGCTTCGCTTGCTCGGCGCGTGCGGCCTCGGCTTCGGCCTTGAGCGTTTGGTAGGTCTCGAAGTTCCCCTGGTAGAGCGTGACCTTCGCCGGCTCTACGCCGTCGCCTTCGAACGCGAGGATGCCCGTGGCGACCGCGTCGAGGAACGCGCGATCGTGGCTGACGACGAGCGCGCAGCCCGGCCAACCGGAGAGCAGGGTTTCCAGGGCTTCGAGCGTCGAGACGTCGAGGTCGTTCGTCGGTTCGTCGAGGAGGAGTACGTTGGCGCCGTCGCGCAGCGCCTTCGCGAGGGCCACGCGCGCGCGCTCGCCGCCGGAGAGGGAGCCGACCTTCTGGCGCAGCTTGGAGCCCTCGAAGAGGAAGCGCTCGAGGTACGCGCGCATCGAGAGGGTCTCGCCGCCGATGGTGACGCGCCCGCCGCCCAGCACCTCGGAGCCTTCCTGCCCCGCGACCGCGTCGAAGATGGTCCAGTCGTTCGGCAGGTCCGCGCGCGCCTGGTCGAAGTAGGCGATCTTGGTCTGGGCGCCGAGCTGGATTTTCCCTGCAACCGGCGCGCCTTCGCCGGCGACGGCCTTGAGGAGCGTGGTCTTGCCGAGGCCGTTCGGCCCGACGATGCCGATGCGCTCGCCGCGCGTGAGTCGAAGCGTGATGGGCGTGTTGAGCGTGCGTGCGCCCATCGTGAAGACCGCTCCCTCGACGTCGAGGATCGTTCCGCCGAGGCGTGAGGCGTCCGCCTCGAGGACCACCTTGCCGCGCTCCTTCGGCGCCTCGATCGCGAGCGCGTCTTGGGCGCGCTGGATGCGTGCCTTCTGCTTCGTCGTGCGCGCCTTCGCGCCGCGGCGCAGCCAGGCGACCTCGCGGCGGAGGAAATTCTGGCGGTTCGCCTCGACGCGCGCCTCGTGCTCGTCGGCCTCCGCCCGCGCCTCGAGGTAGTCGCCGTAGTTGCCCGTGTACTCGTTGAGCGCCCCGCGATCGAGTTCGAGGATGCGGTTGCACACGGCGTCGAGCACGTAGCGATCGTGCGTGACCATGAGCACGGCGCCAGGGAAGCGCTCCACGAGGAAGGTCTCGAGCCAGGCGATGACGTCCGCGTCGAGGTGGTTCGTCGGCTCGTCGAGGATCGCCAAATGCGGTCGCGCGACGAGGATGCGCGCGAGCGCCACGCGACGCCGCTCGCCGCCGCTCATGGTGCCGACCGTCTGCTCGGGCTTGCGAATGCCGAGCTTTTGCAGCACTTCGTCGACCTCGTGGTCGCGCGCCCAGCCCCCGAGGCGCTCGAGCTCTTCGCCAAGGTGGGCGAGCTCGTCCACGAGCTTCGGGTCGCGTGAGCCCGCGCCGAGTTCGGCGCTCACGGCCTCGTGGCGGCGCTTGGCTTGGGCCCACGCATCGAGACCGCCCTCGACCCAGGCGCGCGCCGTGACGTCGGCCGGGAGCTCCGGCTCCTGCTCGAGGAACAAGATGCTCGCGCCGCGCTGGCGCTCGATGGTTCCGCCGTCCGTCGGCTCGAGCCCGCCGAGGCACTTCAGGAGGGTGGATTTTCCGGCGCCGTTCACGCCGAGGAGACCCACGCGATCGCCCTCCGAGACCGTGACCTCCACGTTCGTGAAGAGCACCTGGGGCCCGTAGGCCTTCGCGAGTTGGTGGGCCGCCAGCAGAACCATGGCCAGCCCGTTAGCGCGTTTCCTGCGTGGCGGGCGCGTGCTCGTCGCTGCCCAAGGCGTTCGCGCTCGTGAGGCGCGTGGGTGTTCGCTCGGCGGCTTGTGGTGCAAACGCTGCATATGGCTGCATCGAGTGCGCATGAGTCACGCCTCTCACCAGCGAATCTCCTGCGTCCACGCGCCGCAGCCCTTTGGCACGGAGCGTGCGCAGGGGCGCGCATGGCCTCGGGGTCTCCTTCTGCTTCGGCGTCTACGGGCGCGTGTGTTCACTGCGGGGCTCGCCTGCCGAGCGGGTCCGCGGGCCTCTATTGCTGCGGCGGGTGCGAGGCGGCGCACGCCTTCGTGGAGGAGCTCGGCCTCGCGCGCTTCTACGACCTGAAGGGCACGCGCGTGGTCGCCCCCGCCGACGTGACGGCGGCGCCGGCGGTGTGGGTCGACGCGCTGCTCGGCGAGGCTCCGCGCGACGCGCGTGGCGCGGTGACCGTGCTCTTTTCCCTGCGCGGGCTGCACTGCGCCGCGTGCATCTGGCTCGTCGACAAGCTCTTCGAGCGACACGACGGCGCGCGCCGCATCGTGGTGGAGCCGGGCCGCGGTCTCGTTCGCGCCACCTTCGAGGCCGAGCGCTTCGACCTCCACGCGTTCGTCGCCGAGCTCGCGCGCGTGGGCCTTCGCGCGGCCCCCTACGAGGTCGACGAAGCGGCGGCCGGCGAGAGCGACGAACTGCTGCTCCGCGTGGGACTCACGGGCGGCCTCGCCATGATCGGCATGGTCATCTCGTTTTCGCTCTACCTCGGCCTCGACGCCGCGAGTGAGCCCGAGCTCTACCGCGCCTTCGCAGGCATTTCGGCGCTCTTGGCGCTCGCATCGGTGCTCGTCGCGCTGCCCGTGTTTGCGCGCGGCGCATGGCTCACGCTGCGCCGCGGTGAGCTCCACGTGGACCTCCCGATCGCCCTCGGCCTCGTGCTCGCGTTCGTCGGCTCGGTCGTCGGAGCCTCGCGCGGCCTCCATGCGAGCGCGGCGTACTTCGACAGCGTCGAGACCTTCGCGGCGCTCATGCTCCTCGGTCGCTACCTCCAGCGGCGGCAGCTCGAGCAGAGCCGCGCGCTCGCCGTCGGGGAGTCGGCCCTCGATCACTGGCCCGTTCGCACGGTATCGCCTGATGGAAACCTGCTCTTCGTGCGTGCGTGCGCGCTCCCTCGTGGCGCGCGCGTGCTCCTCGCGAAGGGCGATCTGCTCGTCGCGAAGGCGCGGCTCCTCGGCGACGACGCGCTCTTCGACGCCGCGGCGCGCACCGGCGAAGGCGACGCGCTCACGTTCTCGCAGGGCGCGCTGCTGCCCGCAGGCCTCCGGTACCTCGGCGACCGGCCCGTCGAAGTCGAGACCGAGGAGACCTTCGCCGAGAGCGAGCTGCCCGCGTGGCTCGGAGCGCCCCGCACGGACGACGTCGCGTTCCTCGACACGTTTTGGCAGCGATTCGTCAGGTTTTACGTCGCGTCGATCCTCGTGTGTGCAGCCGCCGGTGGCGCGCTCTGGGCGCATGCGGGCTTCGACAAGGCGCTCTCCGTGGTCGTCGCGGTGCTCGTGGTCACGTGCCCCTGCGCCATCGGCCTCGCGGCCCCGCTCGCCTACGAGTTCGCCCACGCGCGTCTCCGCGAGCGCGGCATCGTCGTGCGGAGCGCCACACTCCTCGATCGCCTGACGCGCGTGCGCCACGTGCTCTTCGACAAGACCGG
>CAIOHM010000211.1 GCA_903858055.1 uncultured delta proteobacterium | reverse complement strand
GTGATCGACGCGGGCGCGGCCCCCTGCGGCCCCACGGCGGAGCTCGTGTACGATCCGTCGCGCACGCCAAACGGCGGCTCCTTCTCGGTGGCCTCGGTCATCACCTTCGGAGACGAGGTGATCTTCGGCCTGCGTCCGACCGGCGGCGTCGTTGGTGGCGGCCGCGTGATCGCCTGCCCGAAGAGCGGCTGCGGCGCACAGAACCAGTTTGCGCGCGTCATCACGACCGGCGTCGACAAGCCGAACTCGCTCGCGGTGGGGGGCCTCGCGAGCTCGTCGCTCTTCATTGGCGACATCTCGGGCAACGGCACCGGCGCCGCGACAGACGTCCTCTACGCGTGCAGCATGAACGGCTGCGGCGCGACGCCGACCTCGCTCCGCACGGGCATCACCGGCATGACCGAGATGATCCAGCTCGGCGGCCGCCTCTACTGGCACAGCACGCTCGCGGGCTCGCAGCTCGTGCGCGCCCTCGACCCGAGCGCGGCGAACCCGACGGTGGTGCAGAGCTTCGCGAACAGCGGCGCGAACATCGGCCTCACGGGCGGCGGATCCTTCGTCTTCTCGTCGAATCAATACACGCCCGCGACCGTTCGCCGCTTCGACACGGGCACGGGCGCGGTCAGCACGATCCTCGACGGAACCGCGAGCGGCGGCGCGCACCGCTACGGCATCACGTGGGCCGCAGGGAAGCTCTACTGGGCGGCCTCGCTCGTGAACCCCGCGCCGGGTCGCGGCGTCTACCGCATGAACGAGGACGGCTCGAACGTCGAGAAGATCGCCTCGCTCGACTTCATCCCGGGCGGCCTCGTCGTCGACGCCATCGCGGGCAAGGTCTACGTGTCGACCTACAACAGCTTCCCGAGCCGCATCGTGGCCGTTGACACGACCACGGGGCAAGTGAGCGACCGGGCCTCGTTCAGCCCCACCGCCGATCTCGCCCCCTACCACCGCCACCTCGCCCAAGACAGCCGCTGCCTCTACTGGGGCACCACCGGCGGCACGGTCTACTCCGTCGCGAAGTAAACCTGGCGAGACCGGCGTGCGAGCGGCCCGCGCGACATCTTGCCGCATCGTCACGGTCACGAAGTGCCCCTAAGGCGTCCGCTATGCCCGCTCTCCCTCCTACCCTCCCCTTCCACGCGAGCGCCGTCGCGCGTCTTGCGGCGACCATGCTCCTCGCGGCCTGCGCGGCCTCGCACGACGACGCGCGCGAGACCGTGACCCTCACGTTCGCGGCCATGGTCGGCAGCGAGACCTTCGACTGCACGAAGACGTTCGCGAACATCGGCGTCGAGCAGGCGACCGTCGCTCCGCAAGACTTCCGCCTCTACGTTCACGACGTCGCCCTCGTCGCCGCCGACGGCACCGAGGTCAAGGTCGAGCTCGAGAACGACGGCGTCTGGCAGCGCGATGGAGTGGCGCTGCTCGACTTCGAGAGCGGCATCGGCTCGTGCAGCGCAGGGACGCGCGAGACGAACGCCCAGATCGTCGGCACGGTACCGCCCGGCCGCGCTTGGTCCGGGCTTCGCTTCAAAGTGGGCATCCCCGAGTCCATGAACCACCTCGACGCGGCCCGTGCGCCAGCCCCCTTCAACGAACCGGGGCTTTGGTGGAGCTGGAAGGGCGGATACAAGTTCGCGCGCATCGACATCGAGACACCGGGCCAACCGAAGGGCTTCTACTTCCACCTCGGGGCGTCCGGTTGCACCGGCGACGCGACGAACGCGTACACGTGCGCGAGGGGCAATGTCGCGCCGATCACGCTCACGGGCTTCGACCCGCGGCGCTCGAAGGTCACGATGGACCTCGCGCAGCTCTTCGCGCAGAGCCAGGTGAACCGCGGCCCGGACATGCAAACGGATTTCGTTGCAGGATGCATGTCGAGCGCGACCGACCCGGACTGCCCCGCAACGATGGGCGCCTTCGGCCTCGCCGTGGGCTCGGGCGCTGCGCCTTCCGCCCAGACCTTCTTTCGGGTGCAGTGACATGAAGAACTGGAATTTCCCTGCGCGCGCGATGGCACTGGCGCTCGTCCTGGGCGCTGCTTCGGGCCTCGGGTGCGGTGGCCAGGACAACACGTCTTCCGGCACGCCGACCGAGGTGCTCCCCGGCGACCCGAGCTTCGTCCGCGACCCCGCGCTCGACGTCGAGAACGTGAGCGCGGCCGGCAGCACGAAGAGCCACCATATGGGCGACTCGTGCACCACGTGCCACCAGGCGAAGGGACCAGGCAAGGGGCGCTTTACGCTCGCCGGGACCCTCTACGACGCGAACGGTGTGCGCGTTTCGGGGGGCAAGGTGACGCTGAGCGCCGCGCCGGGTGGGCAAGCACTCCACGCGATCGACGTCGATGCCTTTGGGAACTTCTACACGACGCGGGACGTGGGCCTCGAGAAGGCCTCGCTCTTCGTCGCGGTCGAGGCAGCGGATGGCTCGAAGCGCGCACCGATGCCGTTCCCGACCCTCAGCGGAGCCTGCAACCATTGCCACACGGGTTCGCGCGGCGTCAAACTGGCGCCGTGATCCGCGCCTCGTTCACGCCCGCTACGTTCGGAGCTCTCGCAGCGACCATGCTTGGCGCCGCGCTGTCGGGGTGCGGCGACCCCGCGGGCGACACGGGCTTTCGCTGGAATCTCCCGAGCGGAATGCTCCCGCCCGCCGTGCCCGCGGACAACCCGATGAGCGAGCCGAAAGTCGAGCTCGGGCGCTTCTTGTTCTTCGACAAGCGCATTTCGGCGAACGGAACACAGTCCTGCGCCTCGTGCCACGACCCGGCGAAGGCCTTCACGGACGGCGTCGCACTGCCTTCCGGCTCGACGGGCACGACGCTCCTCCGGAGCTCGATGACGCTCGTGAACGTGGCCTACCGGTCCGCCTACACCTGGGCGAACCCGGTGCTGCTGACCCTCGAAGAGCAAGCCCTCGTCCCGCTCACCGCCGACGCCCCCGTCGAGCTCGGGTTCCACCTCGCACGAACCGAAATCGTCGAGCGACTCCAAGGCGACATGCGCTACGTCCGGCTCTTCGCGCAGGCGTTCCCCGGCGAGGCAAACCCCTACACGGCGCCGCACCTGGCAAAGGCGCTCGCGAGCTTCGAGCGGACCATCGTCTCGCGGGGCTCGCCCTACGATCGCTACGTGTACGACCGCGACGCGAGCGCGCTCAGCGCGAGCGCCAAGCGAGGCATGGAGGCGTTCTTCGGCGAGAAGCTCGAGTGCTACCACTGCCACTCGGGCCAAGACCTCACGGACTCGATGCGCACCGAGGCGACGCGCGGGCACAGCGCGCACTTCGAGAACGACGGGCTCTACAACGTCGGCAACCGCGGCGCGTACCCCGAGGGAAACCAGGGGCTCCGCGAGTTCACGAAGCGTGCGACGGACGACGGAAAGTTCCGTGTGCCCTCGCTGCGCAACATCGCCCTCACGGCCCCGTACATGCACGACGGCTCGATCGCGACGCTCTCCGAGGTCGTCGACATGTACGCCGCGGGCGGCCGGGTGCTCACGACCGGGCCCTATGCCGGCGACGGGCGACTCCACCCGCAGAAGAGCTCGTTCGTGCGCGGCTTCTCGCTCACGCCCGAGGAGAAGGCCGATCTCCTCGCGTTCCTCGAGAGCCTCACGGACGAAGCGCTCACGCGAGACCCGAAGCTCCAAGACCCGTTTCGGTGACGATGGGGACACCTCACGTGCGCAGCGGGAGCGTGTCTTCGAGATCGATGTCGACCTTCGCGCGCTCCTCCTTGCGGTGCGCGGTCGCCTTCTTGTCGTCGATGCGCTTCTGCACGGCGGCGTAGGTCTCCGTCGAGCCGAGGCGCTCGGCCTTTTCGACGAGCGCTTCGAGGACGAGCTCGCGCACCTTCTCGAGCGCGTCTTCCACGTTGCGTGGCTGATCGGGCGTCTTTTGGCTCACGATCATGACGTTGCCGTCGGCGTCGAGGCGGTGGCCGGCGAGGTGCCGCAGGCGCGCGCGCGCGTCGTCGTCGAGGCCGATGATCTTCTCGACCTCGACGCGGACACGCACCTTAGAGGACACGCGGTTCACGTTCTGACCGCCTGGCCCGGACGCGCGCGTGAAGGCGACGTGGAGGGCCTCGACGGGGACCGTGACGTTCGGAGCAATCGCGATGTCATGCATGGCTCTTGCGTAAGGCGCGCACGCCGCGGAGCCACCGACGCCCGCGTCGATCGTCGAGCAGGACGAGCCGCGCGCGTCGTCGGTTGTCGTCGCTCCGCCGCTCACCACGATGCATCGCGATGGACTGCCCGACCCACGATCTCCCCGAGCTTTTCCGCCAACTGGGCCTACCCGACACCGCCGAGGCGATCGACGCGTTCGTCGCACGGCACCGCTCCCTCGCGAACGGCCTCGACCTCGCACGAGCCCCGTTCTGGTCGAGCGCGCAACGCTCGTTCCTCGCCTCCGCCATCGCCGACGACGCGGACTGGTGCGGCGCCGCGGATCTGCTCAGCGCACGGCTGCGATGACGAGCCGGCGGAGCAGCGTCACTTCTCGTCGAGGAGGACGATCCCGCGCGTGCTCGGCGTGCCCTCGCCGACGAACTCCCGCTCGAGACGCGCGCGCCACCAGCGCATCGGGCCGTCTTCGGGACACGCCGCGACGAGCTCCCGCGCCACCGCGAGCGACGCATCGAGGTGGCCCTCCGCGTAGCGGGTGAGCATCTCGTCGACGCGCGCTCGCGAGGACATTTTCGAGACGCGAAGCGCATCGGGATCGCTCGCGAAGAGCTCGAAGATCCCCACCGGTTGCACCTTCCCCTTCACGACAAAGCTGCCGAGAGGCCTCACCTGCGCGCCGAGCTCAGGGTCGAGCGCAGCCGCGACCTCGCCCGTGAGGAGCACGCCGCATCCGAACTTCTTCGTGAGGGACTCGAGCCTCGACGTCAGGTTCACGGTGTCGCTGATGACGGTCGCCTCGAAGCGCTCCTCTTCGCCGATCGTGCCGAGCATGACGAAGCCGTGGTGCACGCCAATGCCGATGTCGAGGCGCACGTCGCCGACCTGGAGGCTCCTGTCGCGCGCGAGCTCGACCTGCATCGCGGCCGCGGCCCGCACGGCCTGCGACGGATCTCCCGGGAAAAGAGCCATGACCGCGTCACCGATGTACTTGTCGACGAAGCCGCCGTGCGAGCGGATGACGGGCGCGATCTTCGAAAGACAGCGGTTCAGCGTCGCGAAGGTGTCCTCGGGCGAGAGCCGCTCGCTCATCGTCGTGAAGTTGCGAATATCCGCGAAGAGCACGGTCATCGTGCCCGCGCGCGCGTCGCCGAGCTTTGCCGTCGTGACGTCGTCGTGCCCGAGCGCTTGCAGGAACTCGCGCGGCACGAAGCGCTGCATCGCCGTCGCGAAGCGTGCGATGCGAGCGCGGGCGTCGGCGGCACGCACCGAGAGCACGGCCATTTGGAAGAGCGGCTCGATGCTCCCCACGAGCTCGAAGAAGCGCGACTGGCGCTGGTAAAGCGTGAACGAGAGCACGGACCCGACCGCGCCCACGAGCGCGAAGGCGATGCCTGCGAGGGCCAGGCGTGCCGCGGCTTCGTGCCGACGGTTGGCGAGCGCGACCATCGTTGCGACGAGCACCCAGAGCAGCAAAAACTCACCGATCGGGGTGAGCCTTCGCGTGAGCGCGTAGGGACCGAACGCCGCCGCCACCGCCAGCGCCAAGAGCCCGCCGAAGACGACGCGGCGCATCGGGAGGGGCCGAAGCGCCATTTCCTCGCCGTAACGGCCGAGGGCGATCGCCAGGAGCCAGAGGTCGATGAACTCCGTGCGGAAGTTGAG
>CAIOHM010000210.1 GCA_903858055.1 uncultured delta proteobacterium | reverse complement strand
GGCCTCCTCACGCCGGCGTTCCTCGGCGTGGGCGACATCGTGGTCACGACGCTCTTCGACGCGCGCATCGGGCTCACGATCTACGGCGTCGCCGTGCTGGCGTTCATGCTCGCGGTCGTGCTCGCGAAGCGCAACGCGCGGGTCCGCCTTGCGAGCGAGCGCTACGGCAAGGCGACGAGCCGCTTCGTCCCCACGGAGTTCTTGCGTGCGCTCGGCCACGAAGACGTGACGACCGCCAAGCTCGGCGACGCCCGCGCGCAGCACGTGACCGTGCTCTTCGCCGACATTCGAAACTTCACGACGCTGAGCGAGGGCCTCTCGCCCGCGGAGACCTTCGCGTTCCTGAACGACTGCCTCTCGCGCGTTGGCCCGCTCGTGCGCGAGAGCCGCGGCTTCATCGACAAGTACATCGGCGACGCGATCATGGCGCTCTTCCCCTCGACGCCAAGCGATTCCGTGCGCGCGGCGATCGCCATGGTCGCGCAGGCACGTGAAGCCGGGGCGCGCGAGGTGCAGCTCGGCGTCGGCGTGCACGTCGGCGAGGTGATGATGGGCACCATCGGCGAGAGCGAGCGCTTCGAGGCGACCGTCATCAGCGACGCCGTGAACCTGACGGCGCGCCTCGAGTCGATGACCAAGCAGATCGGCTGCAGCATCATCGTCTCCGGCGACGTCTACGCGCAGCTCGACCACGAGCTTCAGGGCGAGGCGCGGCGCCTCGGCACCTTCACCGTGAAGGGCAAACGCAAGCCGGCGCCGCTCTATGAGGTGTTCGCCGCGGACCCGGAGGCGCTGCGCGAGGCCAAGGCTTCCTCCCGCGCACGCTTCGACGAGATGCTCGAGGCCTACCGCACCGCGCGCTTCGAGCGCGCGCTGGACCTCGCGGGCGACCTGCGTGACGCCCACCCGGAAGACGGCCCCGCGAATTGGTGGTTCTTGCGCCTCTTGCGCGAGTTCACCGAAGACGCGCCCGCGAGCGGCGGCGTCGCCCACCTCGACGAGAAGTAAGGCCTCGCGCGGCCGCGATCACGGGGCTTCGAACGGCTCGTAAATGAGGGCTTCGCTGCCGCTCGTGCCGTAGGCGGCCTCGGTCAATCGGATGTGCACGTGGTTGTCGTGGTTCGGCCAATGCTGCAGCGCAACACCGTTCGTAAACGACGGGGAAACGCTCGCGGGCAAGCGCCCCTGCGCGATGGCCGTGCTCGCACCGGCGCGCGTGGCGGGAATGAGCTCGCGGTCGAGGAACATCATCGTCGCGCGGCCGCTCGCGAAGTAGCCGCCGAGCAGCAGCGCGTTCGCGAAGCCGTCGTAGTTCGTGATGGATCCCGCGACGCACTCGCGTCCGTCGCCCGTGTTCGTCGTGCGGCAATAGCTGCGCCAGGGCGCGAGACCGTCTGCGCCGTAGAGCGAGAGATCGATGTCTTTGCCGCGCTGATGCGACGCGTGGCGCGGCGCACCGACGTCGAGGCCCGGTGTCTCACCGTTCCACTGCGAGAGGTCTTCGGGGACGAAGGGCGCGTAGCCGCGCGCAGCGAGGGTTCGGCCGAGGTGGCGCGTGAGCATGACCAGATCGCGTCGACCGAACTGGTAGCGAAAGATCGTGCTCGCCGCGTGATCGTAGCCGTCGCTGCGCGGGTCGATGCGGATGGGCAACTGGAGCAGGCGCGCGCAGTCGAGGGCGCACGTGGCGCCGTCTTCGAACGGCGTACGGCGCACGACGAAGCTTGCATTGCTCACGGACCTCGCGCCGGCCTTCACGACGAACCAGAAGGTCCGCGCCCCCGCAGGATCGAACCCCGCGATCGTGCGCACGCCACGGCCGCCGTCCGTGGTCGCGAGCACCCGCGGGGCCGTGCCGTCCCAACGCTCGAGCGTGAGCGTCACGTCGAGGTCGGTCGGCGCGAACGTGAGCTCCGACCCGACGTGCTCCCCGGGCGCAGCGTCCACGCGAAAGATCGCGCTCGCCCCCGCCGCGAGGTTCACGGTGACGGGCGCCGCACCGAGGGCGCTCTCGCCCGCACGTGCCCCCGCAGGCGCGATCGCCCGAGGACCCGCGTCCACAACCAGGCTTCCCGAATCTTCGACCGAAGCTCCGGCGTCGGCCGGCGCGGCGTCTTCGCGGGCCGCCGCGTCGCCGGGCGGCAGGAGGTCGCCGCTGTCACGTGAAGCGAGGCCCCCGTCCGGGTCCCACACGAGCGAGGTCTCTTCGCTCGAACCGCAGCCGAGCGACGAGCACGCGAGGCCGAGCACGAAGGGAGCAACGAAGGAACGGGGCGTCATCGAGCGCTCACCCGAAGAGGTTCTTCAGCAGGTCACGGAAGCCCTTCTGCTCGGGCATCGTGTCGACGGCGAGGTCTTTGGCGAGCTCCTCCATGAGCGCGCGCTGCTTCGGCGTGAGGCGCTCGGGGATGCCGACTTGCACCTCGACGCGCTGGTCGCCGCGCGAGCCGCCGCGGGGGATGCCCTTGCCCTTGATGCGGAGCACGGCCCCGGGCTGCGTGCCGGGCGGCACCTTGAGCTTCCCTTTGCCCTCGAGCGTCGGCACCTCCACTTCGGCGCCGAGCGCGGCCTGTGCAAACGAGATGGGCACCTTGCAGAGGACGTCGTCGCCGACGCGGCGGAAGAACGGGTGGGGCTTCACGCGGATCGTGAGGAGCAGATCGCCCGCGGGCTTGTCGGGTCGCGGCCGGTTGCCTGCGCGCGGCACCACCTGCGCGGCGCCCTCTTCGACACCCGGAGGAATGCTCACGAGCACCTCGTGCTCCTGCTTCACGAGCCCCTTGCCTTTGCAGCCTTGGCACGCGTGCGTGACGAAGCGCCCGGTGCCGTTGCAGCGCGCGCAGGGTTTCTCGACCGCGAGCGGGAACATGGCTTGCTGCAAGCGCACACGACCGCGGCCCGAGCATGCGCTGCACGCCGTGGGCACGGTGCCCGGCGCCGAACCGCTGCCGCGGCAGTCTTCGCAGAGGATGATGCGGCCGTAGCGAATCTTCTTCTGCGCGCCGAACGCGGCTTCGACGAAGTCGAGCTCGAGGTCGAGCTTGAGATCGCCGCGGTCGCCTTTGCCGACGCCGAAGACTCCGAGCAGATCGCCCAGGATTCCCTCGATGGCGATGTCGCCGAGATCGACCACTCCCCCGGGGAACGGGCCGTTCGGACCGAAGGGCGAACCGGGCTGCTCCGCCATGCCGCCGAAGCGATCGAAGTTCGCGCGGCGCTCCGGGTCGCTCAGCACTTGGTACGCCTGATTGATCTCCTTGAAGCGCACGGAGGCGCTCGGGTCGTTCGGGTTGCGGTCCGGGTGGTTCTGCGAGGCGAGCTTGCGGAACGCCGCCTTCACCTCGTCGGCCGACGCGTTGCGCGGCAGACCGAGGACTTCGTAGGGATCACGCTGGCCGTTCGACATGGGATTTCCAGGGGTCTGCGCCGTCCTAGCGCAACAGGGCCCCCTCTGCTATCGCCCGCGGCCGTATGTTTTCCCCGCTGAACGCCACCGCGCAGGCCGAGCTCCTCCGTTCCCTCGTCGAGCGCAGCCGCCCCAAGTCCGGTGAGGCTCGCCCCGTCGTCGTCTTCGATCTCGACGGAACGATCTTCGACAACCGCCCGCGCACCGTGGCGATCTTGCGCGCCTACGGAGAGCAGGTTCGCCAGGCACGCCCGGACCTCGCCGAGAAGCTCGGCGGCCTCCACCACGAGGCGGTCCCCTACCTGCTCACCGACACGCTCGCGCGGCTCGGGATCACGGAGGAAGGCGACGTCAACGCCCTGCGCGATCACTGGGTCTCGTGCTTCTTCGTCGACCAGTGGCTCCACCACGACGTCGCGCTCCCGGGCGCGGTCGACTTCGCGAAGGCCTGCTGGCTGAACGGCGCGAGCCTCGTGTACCTCACGGGCCGAGACCTCCCGAAGATGTCGGTCGGATCCTTCGCGAGCCTCCGCGACACGGGATTCCCCATCGGCGTCCCGGGCACCGCGCTCGTGTGCAAGCCCGACCCCGCGATCCCCGACGAGCACTACAAGCGCGAGGTGTGCCCCGAGATGGCGCGCGTCGGCAACGTCATCGCCTCGTTCGACAACGAGCCCGGCAACTGCAACGCGTTCTTCGAGCACTTTCCCTCGGCGGCGAGCGTTCTCCTCGCGACGCAGCACATGCCGGGCGCACCGGCGCTCGTGAGCGGCTGCCTCACCATCACCGACTTCCGGCACTGAGCGTTGCACCCGAGAGCGGCGCTCGCCCTTTGCCTCGCCACGAGCGTGAGCATCGCCGGGTGCCGCTCGCGTGACGCCCTACCGCTCGGCCCCACGACCACCTCACCGCAAGCGGCCGCCGAGCCCGCGCCCCTCGAGCCCACGCCCGCGCGGAGCGACGAGGGCAAAGAGCGCCCGCTGCTGGCACCGGCAAGCGACGCCGGGGTCCTCGAGCCAACGAGCGCCGACGGCTTCGCGCTGAGCTACGAGTGCGCGCTCGGAGAGGGAGCTTTCGCAGCGCGCGCCGGAGAGACCTCCGCGGGCACGCTCGAGGCGCTGCGCCGACGCTCGCACACCTCGCTCGAGTTCGTGGCGAGTGGCGAGCGCGTGGCGATGACGGTGACAGGGCCGCGGCTCCTCGTCCCCGCGGGGCTCGAGGTCCGCGCCCAGAGCGAGCACCGCGGCTACGCGCTCGTCGACACGGGCGAGCGGCGCGTCGCGGAGGCGCCGGAGGGGATCTTGCGATCGCTCCTCGGCGAGGGTCGCGTCGACGTCTCCCCGCTCCGCGCACCGGAGAACCTCGAGAGCCTCACGAGGCCCAGCGTGACCACGGGCACGCGCAAGGTCGCGCTCATGACCAAGAGCGCGACGCTCGCCCTCACGCTCGCGAGCAGCGCGGATGGCGCACGATGGGGCGCCGCCGTGACCGCGATCCTCGCGGAAATCGCGGGTATCGCCGTCGGCACCGCATGGGTCGGCGACGGCGAGTGGCCGAGCGCCGCCGAGGTGCGCTGGTCGAACGGTCGGACCCTCCGCTTCGTGCTCACGAAGAAGGCTGCGCGCGTCGTCGAGCCGAGCGAGGTCGTCGCCTTGCCGCCCTCCTACCGCCGCGAGCGCACGCCCCTGCCCCCGCCCTCGGCCCGCGCGTTCATGGGCCCGCAAGACCTCGCGCAGCTCCGCGGCGCGCCGACGGAGGGTCCCGCGAGCGAGGGGTCGACGCTGTGGCTCGTCAACCGCGACCTCGCGCCGCGAATCGCGCTCGTCGAAGGCGTTCCCGTCGGGTGGGTCGCGGGCAATCAGTCGCTCGCGCTCGAAGGCCTGCGACCCGGTCGTTACGCCGTGCGGTGGGTCTCGCCGCTCGGTGAGCTCGACTCCGGCGACAGCGTGACCTCCGCGCCGGGCGTGGTCTCGCTCCAGGCCGCCGCGACCCCGTAACCGCGCCCACCTTCGCACCCGCAACACGAAGGCCTCAAGACACGGACGAGCTGCTTTTCTGCTGCTCACTCGGTCGCGAACGCGATTCATGTTGCACCGCAACACGGGCGACTTTATGCTGCACATGCGTCATTCCCGAGAGACCCATGTTGTACGCCGTCCAAGCCCTCCAGCAGAAATGCCTCCGCCCCCTCGCCAAGGTCGCGCGTGGCACCGCCGACACGCTCCACGCCGCCCACGAGAAGCTGCCCTTCCCGGTTCCGGGTCTGCGCGCGGCCGAGGCCTACTGGGCCCTCGTGCACCGCATGACGAAGACCTACGAGCGCCCGTCTTTTTCCATTGGTTCGGTGGAGATCGACGGCGAGACCGTGCCCGTCCACGAGGAGGTCGTCGAGGAGACCGCCTTCTGCAAGCTCGTCGCATTTCGGCGCTCGCCGCGCGGCCCGATGACGCGCGAGGCTCTCGACGCGGAGCCGCACGTGCTCGTCGTGGCCCCGCTCAGCGGACACTTCGCGACCCTCTTGCGCGACACCGTGAAAACCTTGCTGCGTTCGCACAACGTCTTCGTCACCGACTGGGCCGACGCGCGCGACGTACCCGTCTCCGAGGGCACCTTCACGCTCGACGACTACGTGCTGCACGTGCAGCGTTTCTTGCGCACGCTCGGCGCCGAACGCGTGCACCTCATGGCCGTGTGCCAACCCACGGTGCCGTGCCTCGCGGCCGTCTCACTCATGGCGGCTCGCGGTGAAGCGACGCCGCGGAGCATGATCCTCATGGGCGGCCCCATCGACGCGCGCCGCAACCCTACCGCCGTGAACAAGCTCGCGATGGAGCGCGACATCACGTGGTTCGAGCGCAACCTGCTCCACAAGGTGCCGCGCCCGTTCAAGGGCCACGGGCGCCTCGTTTACCCAGGTTTTTTGCAGCTTACCGCGTTCGTCTCGATGAACGAGCAGAAGCACCGTGACGCCTACCTCGACTACTTCTTCGACCGCTGGCATGGCAACGCGAAGAGCGCCGAGCACCACGAGCGGTTCTACGACGAATACAACGCCGTGCTCGACATGGACGCCCCGTACTACCTCGAGACCGTCGAGAAGGTGTTCCAGCAGTTCCTGCTCGCGCGTGGGCTCTGGTTCGTACGCGGCGAGCACGTGAACCCGAAGGCGATCACCGAGACGGCACTCTTCACGATCGAGGGGGAGCTCGACGACATCTCGGGCCCGGGCCAGACCGAGGTCGCCCACGCGCTCTGCGCCGGCATTCCGAGCGAGAAAAAGCAGCACCTCCTCGCGAAGGACTGCGGTCACTACGGCATCTTTTCGGGCCATCGCTGGCGCGAGCACATCGCCCCCGCCGTCGGCTCGTTCGTTCGCGCGCACGGAGCATGACCATGACGAACCTCGCTGGAAAGGTCGCTCTCGTCACGGGCTCCACGAGCGGCATCGGGCTCGGCATCGCGCGCAAGCTCGCCGCGAACGGCGCGCACGTGCTCCTCAACGGCTTCGGTGACGTTGACGGGGCCCTCGCCCTCGTACGCGAGGCCACGGTCAGCGCTTCGCAGAAGGTCGCGCACCACGGTGCGGACATGAGCCGCGCCGCCGAGATCGAGCAAATGATGGGCTATTGCGCCGATGCGCTCGGCCCGGCGGACGTGCTCGTGAACAACGCGGGCATCCAGCACGTGGCGCCGGTGGAGGAGTTCTCGCCCGAGAAGTGGGATCAGATCCTCGCCATCAACTTGAGCTCGACCTTTCACACGACCCGCCTTGCCCTGCCGAGCATGCGCGCACGGAACTGGGGTCGCATCGTGAACGTCGCCTCCGTACACGGCCTCGTCGCGAGCGCACAGAAGGCGGCCTATGTTGCAGCGAAGCATGGGGTCATCGGCTTTACGAAGGTGACGGCCCTCGAGACCGCGCGCACGGGCATCACCTGCAACGCGATTTGCCCAGGTTGGGTGCTCACCCCCCTCGTGCAGAAGCAGGTCGAGGCACGCGCTGCACTGCAACATACGAGCCTCGAAGACGCGCGCCTTGGCCTCCTCTCGGAGAAGCAACCCTCCGCGGAGTTCGTCACGCCCGACGACCTCGCCGACCTCGTGCTCTTCCTCTGCAGCGACGCCGGGCGCCAAATCCGGGGAGCCGCATGGAATATGGACGGAGGTTGGACCGCCCAGTGATCGCTACGCAGCCCTGCGGCTGCACGCCCCGAATCGTCGGGCGGCTGTCCTCGCCGTACCTTGGAGTACGGCTGCGGTAGCCGGCCTAGCTTCGGGGGCGTTCGCTCGCAGGTCTGCTCCGCTCTTGTACGGAGCGGCGCGACTCGGGCACCCATCGTTCTCCGCGTACCCCTTCGTGCGTCCGTTCTCGAGGCCAGCGGGGGATGGGGCGGGCGCGGAGCGTAGGCCGGCCTCGCCAATCCTCCCTCGCGAGCGCCCACGTGGCGCGCGGAGACGCTTGGCGTCATGGTGCGAGGCCACCGGAGCGGAGGCGCACGTCCCGTCCCCGTGGCCGTCATGCCCACGCTTCGTTCGCACCCGCGTCGCGCACGTCCCGTCCCCGTGGCCGTCATGCCCACGCTTCGTTCGCCCCCGCGTCGCGCACCTCCCCGAGGCGCAACGGCGCCGACGCAAGAAAGGCGCCGCATCGCTGCGACGCCCTTTGTGCATTCTGCACACTTGGCTCAGAAGTCGAACTTGCCGAAGCTGCCGAGATCGCGGAACGCCTCGACCACGCGCGCGGCCATGCCCTTCTCGCCGAGCGCCATCCACACGCGCGGATCGATGTGCTTCTTGTTCGGCTTGTCGGCGCCCTCGGGGTTGCCGAGCTGGCTCTTCAGGTAGGCGTCCTTCTCGTCCATGTACTTCTTGATGGGCGCGAGGAACGCGTACTGCGTGTCCGTGTCGACGTTCATCTTCACGACGCCGTAGGAGACTGCCTCACGAATCTCTTCCTGCGACGAGCCCGAGCCGCCGTGGAACACGAAGTCGACGGGCAGCGCGCCGGTGCCGCGCTCCTTCTGGATGAACTCTTGGCTGTTCTTGAGGATCTTCGGCGTGAGCTTCACGTTGCCGGGCGCATAGACACCGTGCGTGTTGCCGAACGAGGCGGCCACCGTGAAGGCGCCCACGTTCTTCAGCGCGTCGTACGCCGCGAGCACGTCCGAGGGCTGCGTGTAGAGCTTCGCGTTGTCGACGCCCGAGTTGTCGACGCCGTCTTCCTCGCCGCCCGTGACGCCGAGCTCGATCTCGAGCGTCATGCCGAGCTTCGCCATGCGCGCGAGGTACTTGGCGCTGATCTCGAGGTTCTCGTGGAGCGGCTCCTCCGAGAGGTCGAGCATGTGCGAGCTGAAGAGCGGCGTACCCGTTTGCGCGAAGTACTTCTCACCGGCGTCGAGGAGGCCATCGATCCACGGGAGGAGCTTCTTCGCCGCGTGGTCCGTGTGGAGGATGACCGGCACGCCGTAGGCCTCGGCAAGGACGCGCACGTGGTGCGCACCCGCGATGCCGCCCTGAATCGACGCGAGGTTCTTCGAGTTGTCGAGGAACTTGCCTGCGTTGAACTGCGCGCCGCCGTGCGAGTACTGCACGATGATGGGGGCCTTCGCCTGGCGCGCCGCTTCGAGGATCGCGTTGGTCGAGTGGCTGCCGATGACGTTCACCGCAGGGAGCGCACACGACTCGCTCTTGCAGTAGTCGAACACTTCGCGGAGGGCGTTGCCCGTCAGGACGCCGGGCTTGAGCTTCAGGTTGGCCATGGCGCGGCACCCTAGCACCGCGCGCGCAGACGAGAAGAGGCGCCCGCGGCGGGCGCGAACGGAGCGCCCGCGGTCAGGGTTCTTCCTCGCAAGTCAAGGTTTCGGCTCGAGACCTTCCACGAGCGACGGCACGTCGAGGGGTACCGCGTCGAAGGGCACGATGCGCGCATCGCTTTGATCGTACGCGCCGAGGCGAAGCCAGCGCCCGCCCACGTTCTCGAAGGCCTCGATCTGCGGCACTTCCACGTCGAAGAGCCACATGTGTTTTACACCGAGCTCCGCGTACACGTCGGCTTTGCGCCCGCGATCGAAACGCGCCGTCGAAGGCGAAAGCACCTCGCAGACCCAGTCGGGTGCGATCGTCACGAAAGGCGCGCGCGGGTACGCGGCCATGCGCTCGCGACGCCAACCCGCGAGATCCGGCACGAGGATTTGAGGCATCGGGCCGAGGTGCAGCTCGGGCTCGGCAACGATGATCCAGCCACCCGGCCCTCCGCGGCCACGCTTGAACCGCGTGTTGAGCTCTGCACCCAGATCGCTCGCGCCCATGGCGTGCGCCGACGTGGGTCTTGGCTGCACGTGCAGCTCGCCGTCGACCACTTGCGCCACCATGTGCTCCGGCGCGTTCAGGACGTCTTCGTACGTGGCGAGTTTCCCCGCGGCTCCGGCCATGGCGTGAGCGTAGCACGCGGGCACGATGTCACCTCTTCCCGTATGCGTTCGCTTCGTGCGAGGCTCCGCCGATGAGGTCGGGGGACAGCATGGCACGCCATGCTCGACGCCAAGTAGCGACGAGCCCTTCGCCTCACGCCTCTTCGTCTTCGTAGTCGTCCGCCTCGAAGAACCCGTGCGCCTCTTCGTCGTGGATCATGCGCTCCTTCACGACCGAGACCACGACTTCGAGGGCGTCCCAGCGCGAAGACGGCAGAAAGTACTCGTCGGCGTCGATGTCACCGAGCGCGTCGAGGCGCGCCTTCACGAACGGCTCGTACGCGTCTTCGACCTTCGCGTGCCCGTGCCACCCTTCCACGTGGTCGTTCACGAGGGCCTCGCGCGCGACACCGACCGGATTGAATGCAAGATACACGGAAGACAGGAGCACGCGCCACTCGGAAGGCTCGCCCTCCGCGCGCCAGTAGCCGCCGTAGAGCTGACGCACGATCTCGCCGAAGTAGGCGCCCACGGACTGTTCGAGCACGGCTTGGAGCTCGGGCTTCACGAGAAGATCCGCGCGCGCCTGCGTGACGTAGTGATCGAGGAGCGAAAGCGTGTCGCCGGTGCCGTCCATCGGCACGCCAACGGCCCCGGCCACCATGCGATGGCACGAGGCAACGAGCTCGAGGATGTTCGTCGGCGCATCGGGACACGGAGCTTCGCCGCGGTCGAACGGCTCGATCGCGAACTCCTCGCCGTCTTCCTCGGGCGCCGAAGCGTGGACGCCGTTCGCCCCCTTGCCGTTCGTCGCCATGGGGATCACACGCCGAGGAAGAGACGCTGCGCGAAGTTCTTCTCGAGGTCGAGCTTGAGCACGCGCTCGTGCGAGGTCTCGACGTCGTACTCCGCCCGCTTGAACTCGAAGCGCTTCGCTTCGCTGTCGAAGATCACGTAGCTCGCGCGGTTGTCGAAGTCGCGCGGCTGACCGACCGACCCCACGGAGACGATGTACTTGCGGTTCTTGTCGAGCGTGAAGCCCTGCGGCGGCAGCTCCTCGACGCTCGTAGGCGTGAGCGCGAAGACCTTGCAGAGGTGCGAGTGACCGATGAGCGTGAGGTGACCGAGGCGATCCCAGATCGGGAGGCAGTCACGGGCCTGCTCGGGAGCGAAGATGTACTCGAACTCTTCGATGCGCACGGGCGAGCCGTGGCAGAGGAGGAGCTCCGCCTCGGGCACGCGGATCTCGTAGGGCAGCGACTTCAGCCACGCCATGTTTTCGGCGGTCAGCGCGCGCGCGTGGACGTCGAGCGCGTGGCGAGCCGCGTCGTAGTAGTAGGAGTAATCCATGCGGCCCGCGACGGCGGCGTCGTGGTTGCCGAGGATGGTGCCGAGGGCGACCTTGCGCACGATCTCGCAGCACTCGTTCGGGGAGCCGCCGTAGCCGACCGTGTCGCCGAGGCAGTAGAACCGATCGATCTTCTCGTGACGGAACCCTTCGAGCACCGCATTGAGAGCCTCGAGGTTGCCGTGCGTGTCGCTGAAGATGCCGATGCGCATGCGGTCACTTCAAGCACGCTTCTCGCGCGGGCGCATGGTTTGCGTAAAGATCCGCTATTTCCCGTTGGTTCCGATGAGCCCGTTCGTTCCGATGAGCCCGTTGGTCCCAATCAGGCCGTTCGTTCCGATGAGCCCGTTCGTCCCAATCAGCCCCGTCTCCCCGATGAGCCCGTTCGTCCCGATGAGGCCCACGGGGGCCGCGCTGCCATCGGCGCCCGCGAGGCCGGGCTGCGCGTCGACGGCGAGGAGCTTGCCGCTCGCGTTCGCGGCGAGCACGAGCGAGGCCGCGACGGTGGGGAGCTGGTCCGCGGGGCCCTTGCACGTGGCGCCGCAGCCGGCGGTGGCGTGACCCTCGGCCGGGAAGAAGAGCTGCGAGCCGATGAGGTCCATGTGCGGACCGTTCGCGTCGACGAGCACGCTCCCTTCCAGGGCGAGCCCGCTCGCTCTCGCCGTGGCCGTGGTCTCGACGAGCAGGTGGGCGCGCGCAGCGCCGCGGAGGCGGAGCTCACCGAGCGTGATGGTGCCCGATCCCCCGACGACCTGAATGCCATCGCCCGGGTTGCCGCGGAGACCTTCGGCGAGCGTCCCTGCGAGCGGGCGTGCGACGGTGCGGTCGATGCTCACGCGCTCGACCGCGACGTCGCGCTGACCCCACGAGCACACGGCGACGCCTTGGTTCCCTTCGAACACGCTCGCTTCCCCGCCGACCGTGAGCGTCGAGCCGAGGCTGCCTGCGGCGCGCTGAGCCCAAAGGCCCGCGAAGGTCGTGCCTCGGACCGTAAGGCCCGAGTAGCTGCCGCGCGCGCTGTCTTGGAAAAAGCCGATGCCCGCGACGCTCTCGACGGTGCCGCGCACCACGGACACCTCCGCGCCGCGCACCGCCGCGACGCCACCGGCGATGGCCGTCGTCGTGGCCTTGCCTGCCGCAGGGGCCGGCGTCTGCGCGACGACGAGGTCACGCACGAGGACGTCAGTGAGCACGGCCTTCCCGCCCTCGACGTCGATGCCGACGCCACCGCCATGCTCGACGCGCGCGCCATCGAGGCGGCTGTCGGAGTTGACGAGCGTCGCGCCGGCGACCGCCATCCCGTCGATCGCGAGATCGCGCGCGAGGACCACCGAGCCTGACGTCACGAGACCGAAGGACGAGACCTTCGCGGCGTCGACCGGAAACGTGAGCGCGGCGACCTGCGTCGACGAGGCAAACGCACCGTGCACGTGCACGTTTTCGAGGGCGAGACGCCCACCGTCTCGCGCGATGCCGTAGCCCGCGGCCACCGTCACCGTGACGTCGACGACCTCGAGGAGCCCCTGACCAAGGCCCACGAGCGCGCCGCCGCGGCCTGCGATGACCAGGTTTTCAAGGCGCGTCGGCTGACGGGTCACGCCGGTCCACGCGACCATCGAGACGGCGCTCGTGCCGCGCAGCGTCGGCGGGTTGCGGCGATCGACGCCCTCGAGGGTGACGCCCGGGGGCACGTCGAACTCGCCCGCGTAGTCGCCCGCCTCGACGAGGATGCGATCGCCCTCGACGGCGCCGAAGAGCGCGCGCTCGAGCTCCGCCGAGGACCCCACGACCGTCACCTCCGCCGATCGGCCATCCTCGTGGTCGTCGCCGTGCGGACCGCAAGCGGCGAGAGGGATCAAGGCACCAAGGACGGCGAGGGTCGTCGGACGCATGGGCCCCACCTGTAGCGCATTCCCCGCGTTTTGCCCGCTCAATCGATGCGGTCGGCCAGGGCTCTACCGTAATCGACGAGCGCGCGCGCGCCCATCCGCTCCGCGGAAGCGAGGGCCTTGCGTACCTCCCGTCGGGCCTCGTCGCGGTGCTTGGTCTCGAGGAGCGCTTCCGCGTAGTTGAGGCGCGCGATGCAGGAGTACTCCTCCTCGCCGAGGCCAGTCCACAAGCCGAGCACGCGGCGGAAGGCATCGGCGGCGCCCGACCAGTCGCCGGCCATCGCACGCACGATCGCGAGGTTGCCCTCCGAGTGCGCGATGAGGTGCACGCGACCGGTCGGCGCACGGAGGCGGAGCGCTTCGATGTAGTGGCCTCGTGCTTCGTCGAGGTTTTGTGCGAGGCGCTCAATCTCGCCGAGCGTGTCGTAATGGCGCGCGATGCCAACGGCGAGCTCGCTTCGTCGCGGGCTCCCCGGCGGAAACGCACGCACCACGCGCTCGCAAAGCGCACGGGCACGGGTCGCGTCGCCGCTCTTCAGGAGGTTCCACGCGAGCGAGGCCTCCGTCGTCACGAGGCGCTCATCGTCGTCGAAGCGCGCGGCGATCGCCGTGGCCTGCGTGAAGATCTGCACGGCCTCGCCGTAGCGCCCGAGGCTTTGGAGCACGCGGGCGCGGGTCGTGGTCGCGCGGAAGCGGTGGTGGTCTGCGACCGGCGGGAGCGAGAGCCGCGCCACGTGCTGCCCGAGCCACAGGTCCGCGGCGTCGAGGTGCCTCAGCGCTTCGTCGAATTGGCCGCCCACGCGGTCGACGTCCGCCCGCGAGAGCTCGAGGCGCGCGCGGAGGAGCGGCGAGACCGATAGGCCGACCCGCTTCACCATGGCGTCGAGGCGATCGAGGAGGCCTCGCGCAGGGGCGAGCGCGAGGTTCGCGATGCGATCGTCGACGACGTCCAGGGTGACGACGCCGGCGCCGTGCACGTCGTCCGTTTGGAGCAAGTGGTCTGCGACGAGCGTGGCGTTCTTCACCCGCATGCCGCGCTGGTCGAGGCCGCGCGCGATCGCCGCGTGGAGACCGCGCGCGTCGCGCGCCGTGAGGGAGCGGTAGCAGGTCTGCTGGAACTCGCGGCTCACGAAGCGGAACGCGCGAGCGCCCTCGAGCGCGTCGTCGTGTGCCGGCGCGAGGAGCCCCTGGAGCCGCAGCTCTTGGAGGCGCGCGAGGATCACGTCACGGAGCGCCAGGTCTTCGCAGAGCTCCACGAGCAGGTCGTCCCAGAAGACGGCGCCGAACGCCGAAGCGCGCCGGAGCAGGTCGCGCTCCACGCTTCCATGCGCGTCGAGCATCGCTTGAAAGGTGGCCTCGACCGTGGGCGGCACGAGACCCTCGTCGGGCTCGTGCTCGGCGAGCACCCACAGCCCCGAGGGGTCGCGCACGACGAGCCCTCGCTGGCGGAGGAGACGCAAGTACTGGAGGGCGATGCTGACGTTGCCGCTCGCGCGCGCCGAGACCCACGCGGGAACCCAGGTAAACTCCACGGGGGCGGGCCGAAGCACGACCTCCACGAGCTTCGTGATCGCTTCGTCGTCGAGCGGGGCGAGATCGATCCGCGTGAGGATCGGATCGAGCGCGCGCGCCTCGCGGTCTTCGAGCGCGATCAGGATGGACCCGGCGCCGCGCCTCGCGAGGTGGAGCGCGAGGTCGTAGAGACCGTCGTCGAGGAACTCGTCGTCGATCGCGACGATCGCGACCGGTCGCGCGTCGGCCATCGCGCGGAGCAGGAGACCGAGCGCCCAGAACACCGCCGCGCGCGAGGCACCGGGCTCGTCGTCGAGCGAAGCGAGGCGCCCGCCGAAGAACGAGTGGAGGATCGTTCGCGCGACCTCCGCGGTCTCGGCGTGGTGATCCCCGAGCGCATCGCCAAACGCGCGCGCATGGGTGTCGACCGCGGCCTCCCACGTTCCGTGATCGATCGCGAGCCGCGCCGCGAGCACGTCGCGCAGAGCCTCGTGAACGGCCGAGCGCCCTTCGCGACCACGAACGAGCAGCGCGAGCGCAGCGGGCTGACCCTCGAACTCGGCTGCGAACTCCTCGAGGAGGCGCGACTTGCCCACCGCCGCGGGCCCGGAGACCACCGCCACATGGACGCGGGCCTCGGTCGCGACCTGGCGTCGGAGCGCGCGCAGGCGCTCGAGCTCCGACGCGCGATGCAAGAAGGGAATCTCGCGCCCCTCGAAGAGCCTCCCGGCGGCGCTTCGCAGGTCCTCGCCCACGAGGCGGTGCACGAGGATCGGCTCGCGGCGGCCCTTCACGTGGACGGAGCCGACCGACTCGATCAAGAAACGCTCCGCGACGAGGCGCGCGGTGGCCTCCGAGAGCAAGATCCCGCCCGCTTCCGCGTTCGACTCGATGCGCTGGGCGACGTTCACCGCGTCGCCGATCACCGTGTAGCTCCGGAAGCCCTCGCCGCCGAGGAACCCCGCGATGACGTGGCCGCCATTGATGCCGATGCGCAGGCGCACTTCAGCACCGAGCTTCGGCGCGAACGACTTGGAAATCTCTTCGGTCGCAGCCTGCATCGCGATGGCCGCGGCACACGCGCGTTCGGCGTCGTCGCCGTGGGCGCGCGGCGCGCCGAAGAGCGCCATCACGCAGTCGCCGATGTACTTGTCGATCGTCCCGCCCTTCGCGACCACGATGCGCGTGAGGCGTTCGAAGAGCACGTCGAGGAGCTCCGTGACGAGCTCGGGCTCGAGGCGCTCGGAGAGCTCGGTGAAGCCCACGACGTCGGCGAAGAGCACGGTGACGAAGCGACGTTCGCTGCGCGGGCGAGCGGGAGCGCTCCGCCGACCGGCCGTCTCACCTTCCGCCCCGAGCGCGACCCCGCACCGATGGCAGTGCAGCGCGCCGCGCACGAGGGCCGTGCCGCAGCGAACGCAGGTCGAGGTGAGGGCGATTCCTGCCATGGATCAGTCGCTCGCGAGCTTGTCCTTGAGCTTCTTCACCACGTGCGGGTAGCCCTGGTCCTTGTTCACGAGCATCTTGTGAAACTGCTCGTAGTAGTTCTTCGTGAGGCTCGATCCCTCGAGGGCCACGTCGACGACCCGCTGGCCCTTCGTGTCGACGACGAAGTAGTCGATGCGCACGGGAGCCTCGCGCGCGTCGGTCGTGGAAGACGCCTCGGTCCGCACGCGGATCATGGAGGCGACGACCTTCGTGCCCTTCATCTCGAGCTTGTACGTGGTCGTCTTCTCGAGGTTCTTCTTGTACTGCTTTCGCACGAGCTTTCGCAGGAGATCGCGCACTTCGTCTTTCTGCTTCGGCGTGAACTCGGACCAGTGGTTCGTGCACTTCGAGGCCCCCTGCGGGCACGGATCGCCAAAGGCGCGGGCCACGAGGTCGTCGAAGTCGATGAGCACCCCCATCGCGTCGTCGAGCTTCGCGTCGCGGCTCGGGGACGCCGGCTGACGGAGCGTTTGCACGAGCGCCTCATGGTGCTTTTGGACGAAGGCCGATGCGGCCGGTTCGTCTCCGGCGAGCGCGACGGACGAGACGAGGGTGAAGGCCGCGAGGAGTGAGCGAAGCGAGAGGCGGGCGCGGGTCATGGCGTAGATTCTCTTGGGAGGTTATCCGAGTCACCGGCAGGTGCTCGGTCGATCGTCAGCACGAACCTTGCCCCGCCCCCGGGTCGCGCCTCGGCGACGATGCGCGCGCCGACGGCATCATGCGCGTCCACCACGCGTTTCACCACGGCAAGGCCGATTCCCGTGCCCTGGGTGCGGGTGCTGAACGCCGGGTCGAAAATGCGCTCGGAGCGTACCGGCAGACCCTTCCCGTCGTCCTCGACCACGACGTCCACGGCGCGATCGCGAAGCGTCGTTCGCACCCACACGCGCTGCCCGGGCACGGTCGCTTGGAGCGCGTTGCGCACGAGGTTCCACAGCACCTGACGGAACTGGTCCGCGTCGACCACGACCTCCGCGACGCCGCCCCCCTCGAAGACGAGCTCGCGACCCTCGGCGCTCCCGCGCGCCACCGCGACGACGTCGCGCGCCAGCTCCGTGAGGTCTACACGTATCGACTGCGGCGCGCGCGGCC